>JAQSXN010000010.1 GCA_029256665.1 Paenibacillus sp. | reverse complement strand
TTCATAAACGCATATCGGCATGTCCGCGGTCCAAGGGACCGTTAGCCGATGTCGGACTGGATAAGCTGGGAGTGGGGAATATGGCTCTTCGCAAGGCGACCGCGGTCGCGGCAAGCATATTGATGGTGCTCGTATTTATACGTTTGAACGGTGATATTCTGTCCTTTATCCATGCGGTCAAGGCCGGCGAGGACGTATCGTATGCCTTCGGCCCGCCTTCCCTGTCGGAGGAGGAGAAGCGGGAGCTGTACAACCGAATCGTCGCGGAAGCGGAATCCAAGTATGTCGAACCGGTTAACGCGAGAATCGATCGCGTATGGCATGCCATTCCGGGCTACAACGGATTGGCGGTCGACATCGAGCGGACATACGAGGAAGCGGTTAAGTCGGCGCGTGCGGAGCCCATCCCTTTTCGGTACAAAGAGATCGAGCCGAAGATCGGATTAGAAGATTTAGGGGCACAGCCGATATACAAGGGCAATCCGAACAAACGAATGATCTCTTTTATGATCAATGTCGCTTGGGGCAACGAATACGTGGAGCCGATTCTGGAGACGTTGGCGAGGGAGAACGTAAAGGCGACCTTTTTCCTCGACGGTTCGTGGCTTAACAAAAACGGAGAGCTGGCCCAAAAAATCATGGATGCAGGCCATGAACTATCCAATCATGCCTATTCCCATCCCGATATGAAAAACTTGAACCGGGCCGACCAATATTCGCAGATCATGAGAACGGAGAAGCTGCTAAAAGATCGGTTAAGCATCGACAATCGATGGTTCGCTCCGCCATCGGGCTCTTATAACGGGGCTACGCTGCAGATCGCCAAGGAGCAGGGGCTGCAGACGGTGCTCTGGACGATCGATACCGTCGATTGGAGGAAGCCATCGCCGCAATCGATCGTGGTCAAAATCAATTCGAAGCTGGAGCCGGGGGCGCTTATTCTGATGCATCCGACGGCTTCCTCGAGCGAGGCTCTTCCAGGCATGATCGCCGGCGCCAAAGCGAAGGGCTATTTCATCGGCACGGTCAGCGAGACGCTGTCATCTGCTCGGACGCCGGACGTTGTTGAGGGCTGGGATGTATTCTGATATAGTGGAATCATTCGTGTTAGTGATTGGCAGTGGACGACCATGAATCGAATACAGCTGGCATATCGCCAATATTAGGGGGACGTACGGTGAACAAATACATACTTAGCAACGGCTTGCGCGTCATGGTGGAGAACATTCCTACCGTTCGCTCCGTCTCGTTCGGCATTTGGGTCAAGACGGGATCCCGAAACGAAACGCCGGATAACAACGGGATTTCGCATTTTTATCGAGCATATGCTGTTCAAGGGGACGGAGAAACGTACGGCCAAAGATATCGCGGATTTGTTCGACGGAATCGGAGGAAATGTCAACGCTTTTACTTCTAAAGAATATACGTGTTATTTCGCCAAGGTGCTGGACGAACATTTGCCGCTTGCGGTAGACGCGTTGTCGGACATGTTTTTCAATTCGCAGTTCGACGAGCAGGAGCTTGCCAAGGAAAAAAACGTGATTCTCGAAGAGATCGCGATGTACGAGGATACGCCGGACGACAAGGTGCATGACGAAGCGTCGCGCGCGGCGTTCGGCGACCATCCGCTCGCGTATTCCATCCTGGGCCTTAAGGAACGGCTGGAAGCGATGGGGTCGGGTGCGCTCCGCAGCTTCATGAACGAGCGGTATACGATCGAAAATACGGTAATCAGCGTGGCTGGCAACGTGGAGGACGAGAAGCTGCTCGCGATGCTGGAGCAGTATTTCGGCGGCTTTTCGCGGCATTCGGAGCCGGCTGTCATTACGCCTCCGGCGTTCAGGGGCGATTATCTGTTCTATAAGAAGAAAACGGAGCAGAACCATCTCTGCATTTCATTTCAGGGCTGCTCGAACGCGGATCCGCTGCTGTACCCGATGGTATTGCTTAACAATGCGTTAGGCGGCGGGATGAGCTCGCGTCTCTTCCAGGAAATCCGGGAGAAGCGGGGGCTTGCCTATTCGGTGTATTCGTATCACACGGGATATGCCGACTCCGGGCTTTTCACCGTCTATGCCGGAACGGCGCCGAAACAAACGAAGGACGTGCTGGCGCTGACGATGGAGCAGCTGCACGAGCTGTCCGTCAAAGGGCTTGACGAGGACGAGCTTCACCGGGGCAAGGAGCAGCTCAAGGGTTCGCTCATTCTCAGCCTCGAAAGCACGAGCAGCCGAATGAACCGGATCGGCAAGAACGAACTCATGTTAGGCCGTCATTACACGCTCGACGAGCTGCTCGCTCGCATAGACAACGTGACGATGGACCATATCCGGGAAGTCACCAAACGAATGCTTGCAGCTCCGTTCGCGGTAGCGACGGTGGGCACGACGGATAAAGAAATTGCGGGATTGAGGAGAGATCAGCTTGTACCAGGTTCTGTTTAAGCGGTTGGAAGGCAACGAGGACATCGCGATTCCTCGCAAAATGTCGGAATGGGCGGCCGGCTTCGACCTGCAAGCCGCCGTTGGTGAACCGGTGGTGTTAGAACCAGGGGAGCGCAAGCTCATACCTACGGGGTTCGCAATGGCGATGCCGAGCGAGCTGGAAGCGCAAATTCGCCCTCGCAGCGGTTTGGCCTACAAACATGGCATCACCTGTCTCAATTCGCCGGGCACAATCGATGCGGACTATCGCGGCGAGGTGAAAGTGCTGCTGGTGAATCTCGGGCAAGAGCCGTTCGTCATTACGCGCGGCGAACGAATCGCGCAAATGGTGTTCCAGCTCGTGCCGCAAGTGGCGATCGATGAAGCGGGCGAGCTGCCGGATACCTCGCGTGGCGCTGGCGGATTCGGGCATACCGGAGTTAAGTAAAACAAGCAAGCGAATGAGCGGAGAATAAGAAGCCGGACGGCGTATGCCGTCCGGCTTTTGTGCGCTTGAAAACCAGTCGGCAAACACCGGAACAGATGCCCGTAACCATTATCTGATGTTTTGCACGGTCATTCCGTCCGTTCCGTCAGCTTCAACAATTCTTCGACAACCACGTCCGGCCGATAAGCATGAATATAGTGGGAGCTGTCCTTCACGACGACTTGTTTGCCCGATGCGGACCAGGTTGGCAGCGCTGCCTGACTCACTTTCCATGACGGATCGTCATCTAATTTGCCCAAATAATCGGCCGTTAGCACGGTGATGGGGATGTCAAGCGGTTTCTTGCCTTGCAGCACGACTTCGGCGTTCTCCCGGCTTTGGCGCAATTCATCCGTCATATTCCGATTGCCTGCCTTAAGCAAAGCGGATAACCGGTTTAACTCTTTCAAAGGTTCCGGAAGCAGTTTTTGTTCATTGCTTTGGTCGTTCACCCAATCTTCGAAGCCGTCAAACCGATACAAAACCCGTAGCAAGCCTGTTGTGCGGAGACCTGCGTAAGTCCATGGTATCAGGACAAGTTCCGTGCTGGAACGATAGTATTCGGGACTGCCGCCGTCGATGAGCAGGATCCCCTGCACTTCTTCGGGAAACCGTTGCGCGTATCGGATCGCCTCGAGAGAACCGAGCGAATGGCCTGCTAAAACGTAAGGCGGCTTCTGGCCGGAAGCTTGAAGCAGTTCATGGATCTCGTCGACGATGGAATCGATGTCGCGTTTACGATCCGTTGCATCGCTGTATCCGTAGCCGAACCGGTCGTAGACTGCAATCTTCACATGCGGGTTCAGCGCCTCGTACAAAGGATAAAAATCGGCGTAGGGATTGGCCGTGCCCCATCCGGAAGCGAACACGACGGTGACGTCTCCAGCGCCTTCCGTATAGAGATGCATGTTGCCGCCCGCTACTTCGTACCTTTTACCTGCAGGCGCATAGTTTTTTTTGTCTTCCGCCGACCCATACCATTGATAGGCTGCTCCAATAAGCAATAATACCGCGAGTATCCCGAACACGTACATCGCTGTTTTCCGCACCCGTCTCCACATGTTCCTCCGTCCTCCTGATCCGCTTCTCATGAATCCCGTCAATCTCTTCTACTATATAGATAAATCTTGGAAGCTGTAACCACCTAAAGCAGGGGAAGACGCCCGCCTTTGGTCCGGGAGCGAAAAACCGGGATTCCGATCGCTCTATTTTTGTTGCCCGCAATCCTTCACCCCGCTTTGGGCGATGGCATAAGATAGTCTATACCTTTTTGCACATCTTTACATTCATTGGCTTAGAAAGGAGTGAAGCCTGATGCTTACAGGCGTTCAAGTGCTTATGCTCGGAGGCGATGCCCGGCAGCTGGAGGTCATACGCAAGCTGAGCGAGCTTGACGCTTCCGTAACGGTATGCGGCTTCGACGGTCTGCATTCGTCGCTGGACGGCGCGATTCACGCGGAATTCGAGGAGGCGTTGTTCGAGAACGCGGACGCGCTGCTTCTGCCTGCCGTGGGCACCGACGACAATGGCCAGATCCATGCGGTGTTCAGCGACCTTGAGATCGTGCTCACCGAACAGCAAATGGCAAAGCTGCCTTCGCATTGCACCGTTTATACCGGAATGGCGAAACCTTATTTGAAGCAATTGTGCGGACAGTTCGGTCTGAGGCTGGTCGAATTGTTCGATCGCGACGACGTCGCCATCTATAACTCCATACCGACCGCGGAAGGCGCGCTCATGATGGCGATCCAGCACACGGACATTACGATTCACGGCTCCCAGAGCATGGTGCTCGGCTTCGGCCGAACCGGCTTTACGATGGCTCGGGCGTTGCACGGATTAGGGGCTAAAGTCAAGGTTGGCGTGAGGCGCTCTGAGCACTACGCGCGGGCGTCGGAGATGGGCTTCGAGCCGTTCTACACGGGGGCTTTGCTGCAAAATGCGGGCAATATTGACTTGCTTTTTAATACAATTCCGACTATGATAGTCACAGCGCAAATTATCGCGAATTTACCATCGCGAGCGGTCATTATCGACCTCGCGTCGAAGCCTGGCGGAACGGATTTCCGCTTTGCCGAGAAGCGCGGGATCAAGGCCATGCTCGCGCCCGGACTCCCCGGTATCGTCGCACCCAAAACAGCTGGACGTATCATAGCGGAATGCTTGGCACAGTTGATTATGGATGATACGAATAAGCGGGGGAATGGGATATGAACTGGAATGGAATTACGGTAGGATACGCGTTATCCGGCTCGCACTGTACGTTTGCGGAAGTCATGCCGGAGATCAAACGTTTCGTCGACGCCGGCGCCAATGTCGTGCCTATCGTCTCGAATACGCTAGTGACGACGGATACCAGATTCGGCACGGCCAAGGAATGGCAGGAGCAGCTTACGGGCATTACGGGCAACGAGATTATTTCGACCATCGTGCAAGCCGAACCGCTGGGACCATCTAAGCTGCTGGACGTGTTAGTCATCGCGCCGTGCACGGGCAACACGACGAGCCGTCTCGCTAACGCGATAACGGATAGCGCCGTTTTGATGGCGGCGAAAGCGCAGATGCGCAATGGACGGCCGCTCGTGCTGGCGATCTCGACGAACGACGGATTAGGGCTTAACGCCGCTAACATTGCGAAGCTGTTGGTGGCTAAACATATTTATTTCGTTCCTTTCGGCCAGGATAACCCCGTTCAGAAACCAAACTCTTTGGTTGCGAGAATGGATCTGGTCATGGAAGCCTGCGAAGCCGCGTTGCAAGGAAAGCAGCTTCAGCCTCTATTAGTGGAACGGCACGGTTAATCGGCAGACTGGCAAGACGAGCAACATCGTATGGATGAATCGCTTGATGATGTCTAGCAGCTGCCAATGATTTCCGCTATCGCACACGCATTCGCAGCAAAGGATATGCCCCAGCCCAAGCACTGCACGTTCGCAAGCAATCGGTAAGAAATAACGGATCATGCGCTGCTTCTCGTCATCGGCAGATGATAGGAGGCAAGCGGCTATGCGAATCCTCGTACAGAAATTCGGAGGAACTTCGGTATCCAGCCCAGAAGCTAGAGAACGAGTTATTCAACATATTGTTAGGGAACGCGGCGACGGATACAATATCGTCGTCGTTGTGTCCGCCATGGGGCGGAAAGGCGACCCTTACGCGACGGATACGCTGCTGGGACTAGTTCGGGGCGACGGCGATCATTTGCCGCCTCGGGAAAGAGACATGCTGCTAGGCTGCGGAGAGATCATCGCCTCGGCCGTCTTATGCGGAATGCTCAATGCCAGCGGGGTGCCCTCTGTCGCGTTAACGGGAGGAAGCGCGGGGATCATGACCGACGAAGGGTTTGGATCCGCTCGGATCAAACGGGTTAATCCGGATTCCATCATCGCGCATCTTTGCAGGGGAACCGTTGTCGTCGTTGCCGGCTTTCAGGGGATTTCGCCTCATGGCGATCTGACGACGCTCGGCAGAGGCGGCAGCGATACGACCGCAACGGCTCTCGGCGCCGCTCTCGGCGCGGAAATGGTCGACATTTACACCGACGTGAACGGCATCTTAACCGCGGATCCCCGCATCGTTACCGATGCCAAGCCGCTGCCGGTGGTCAGTTACGCGGAGATATGCAATATGGCCAGACAAGGGGCGAAGGTTATTCATCCCCGCGCGGTCGAGATTGCCCAGCAAGCCCGAATTCCGGTTCGGGTGCGCTCCACGTTCACGGAAGATAAGGGAACGCTCGTCACGGATGACTTGGCGCTAGCGAGCGGACGCCCCGTCAGGGACAAACCCGTCACCGGCATCGCTCACGTATCCGGCATTTCCCAAATCGCGGTCAAAGCGATCGAAGGACGCAGCGACATGCAGTTGCAAGTGTTTCAGACGATGGCGCGGCATCATATTAGCGTCGACTTTATAAACGTTACGCCGAGCGGGGCGTTATACACCGTATTCGACAAGGATGCGGAGATTGCTGATCGCCTTCTAAGAGAAGCGGGCTTCGCTCCGGTCTTGGTTCCCGGCTGCGCCAAAATTTCCGTTATAGGCGGAGGGATGAACGGGCAACCGGGCGTCATGGCGCGCATCGTGGAGGCGCTGACGGAGCAAGGCATCTCGATCATGCAGTCCGCGGATTCCAATACGACGATTTGGGTTTTGGTTCGCGAGAGTGACATGGTTGTCGCTCTTCGGGCGCTGCATGCCAAGTTCGATCTTCATATATGAAGCATTTGACATATTGATTGTTATTTCTAGGAGGAGTCTCTATGGATTTCGGAAGATTGATTACAGCGATGGTCACCCCCTTCGACACGGAAGGGCAAATTGATTGGCAAACCGCCGGCAGGCTGATCGACTATCTGATCGACGAGCAAGGCAGCGACAGCATCGTTGTCTCGGGCACGACAGGCGAGTCGCCTACTTTGTCGGAGGAAGAGAAGCTTAAACTCTTTGCGTTTGCCGTAGAGCGCGCGGCGGGGCGCAGCAAGATCATCGCCGGTACGGGCAGCAACGATACGGCCCATACGATCCATCTGACGAAGTCCGCCGAGCAATGCGGCGTAGACGGCATTCTGCTCGTCGCCCCCTACTATAACAAGCCTTCCCAAGAAGGACTATACCGTCACTTTAAGGCGGTTGCCGAATCGACGAAATTGCCGATTATCCTATATAATGTTGAAGGTCGTACAGGCGTCAACATATCCGTTGACACGACGCTTCGTTTGGCGCAGCTGGATAATGTTGTCGCCACCAAGGATTGCGCATCGCTTGAGCAGCTGACGCTCATCGTAAGCGGCGCGCCGGACGGCTTTCGGGTCTATAGCGGCGACGACGCGATGACGTTGCCGGCATTATCGGTGGGAGCATACGGAATCGTCAGCGTGGCGAGCCATATCATCGGCTCCGACATGAAGGCGTTGATCGAGGCGTACGTGGCGGGACGCGTCGAAGAAGCGGCCAAACTTAACGGCAAGCTGTTCCCCGTGTTCAAGGGGCTGTTCCATTGTCCGCATCCCGTTCCCAATCCCGTTGCCGTTAAATTCGCATTGTCGCTCAAGGGTTATCCCGTCGGCGGCGTAAGGCTGCCTCTCATAGAGGCGAGCGAAGCGGAGCAATCGTTCTTGCGCAAATTGGTTAAGTAATTGGCCTAATTGGAGAAATACAAGCGATATTTTTATCACGCCGGTGCGTTCAGCATCGGTTTTTTTTATTTTGGCCATCCTAATCGATGTAGGTTTAACGGGTTGGACTTGTATTCCATCTTTTTCATCATGTATAATGATCACAAGTGATTGGGTGCGGCAAACAGAATCAATTTCAGTTTATACCGTCAGAGCGGCATCTGGCGTTAACTGTAATACCAATAATCGGATAAATCATGAAGAATTACACTTTTTGTAGGAGGTATAGATACACTTGTCCAAGAAAAACAACAACCAAGATAAGCTGCTTATATTCGCATTGGGCGGAGTAGGCGAGATCGGCAAAAATATGTACGTGATTCAATACAACAACGATATCGTCGTCGTTGACTCGGGTCTTAAATTCCCGGAGGAAGACATGCTCGGCATCGACATCGTTATTCCGGATATTTCGTACCTGACGGAGAACCGCGACAAGGTGCGCGCCATTCTCATTACGCACGGCCACGAGGATCACATCGGCGGTCTGCCGTACGTGCTGAGACATCTGAACGTTCCCGTATACGGCACGAAGCTGACGCTCGGCTTGATCGAAGGAAAGCTGAAGGAAGCCGGCCTGCTGGGCGAGACGAAACGGATTCTGATCAACGCCGATTCGGAGATCCAACTTGGCGCCATTACCGCCAGCTTCTTCAAGACGAACCACAGTATTCCGGATTCCGTGGGCGTCTGCCTGGACACGCCGGAAGGGATCGTCGTTCACACGGGCGACTTTAAATTCGACCATACGCCGGTCAACGATCAGTTCGCCGATCTGCAGCGCATCGCCGAGATCGGCAGCCGCGGCGTACTCGCTCTGCTGTCCGACAGCACCAACGCCGAGCGCCCTGGCTATACGCCTTCGGAGAGCAAGGTAGGGGACGAGCTGGAGGACATCTTCCGCAAGTCTACGCAGCGCGTCGTCGTTGCGACTTTTGCGTCGAACGTGCACCGGATTCAACAGATTATCAACGCTTCGATTGCAACTCGCCGCAAGATTGCAGTCGTGGGCCGCAGCATGGTTAACGTCGTCGGCATCGCGTCCGAGCTGGGATACCTGAACATTCCGGAAGGGATGCTTATCGAACCGGAGGAAGTGAACAAACTTGCTGCCGACCGCGTCGTCATTCTATGTACGGGCAGCCAAGGGGAGCCGATGTCGGCGCTAACGCGCATGGCGCGCTCCACGCACCGCAAGGTCGATATTTTGCCAGGCGACACCGTTATCATCGCCGCTACGCCGATTCCGGGCAACGAACGTTACGTAGGACGCACGGTGGACGAGCTGTTCAAGCTCGGCGCCAACGTCATCTACGGACCGGGCTCCGTATCCGGCGTTCACGTATCGGGTCACGGCAGCCAGGAAGAGCTCAAGCTGATGCTTAACCTGATTAAACCCAAATACTTTATTCCGATCCACGGCGAATACCGCATGCTTCGTCTGCACGGCAGACTTGGCGAATCGATCGGCATCGAGAAGGAAAATATCTTTATCATCGAGAACGGCGATACGGTCGAATTCCAAGGCGGCGCAGGCCGCAAGGGTTCCAAAGTTCCGGCGGGCAACGTCCTGATCGACGGACTCGGGGTTGGCGACGTAGGCAACATCGTATTGCGCGACCGCAAGCTCCTCTCCCAGGACGGCATCCTTGTCGTCGTGGTTACGCTCAGCAAGCAGGACGGCACCATCTTGTCCGGACCGGATATCATTTCGCGCGGCTTTGTGTACGTTCGGGAGTCCGAAGGACTGCTCGACGAAGCAAACCGTATCGTAACCTCGACATTAAACAAATTGATGAACGACAAAGTAAACGAGTGGGCATCGCTCAAGACCAATGTGAAAGACGCGCTTGGACGTTTCCTCTACGAACAAACTCGCCGCCGCCCTATGATATTGCCGATCATCATGGAGGTTTAGTCGTATCTTCATACCCATCACGATTCGCCAATCGCTTCTTGGCCCATAACGGGCCGGGAGGCGTTTTTTTTACTTCATGCAGCTGCTCATGGACGAACTGAATATTTTCCGCCACGGATTCCATACTATGACAAGCTGTAGAACTTAGTAGGGGGAATAACGCATGCCATACGACCCATCTCAAAACAAGGGCAATCAATCGGAGCCTCAGCCGCAGGACCAACCGCAAGAAGAGAAGAAAAAATCGGCGGCGATCGAGAGCATTCAGCAGTTGGGGACGACGGGTCCGCCTGTTCCCGCGGAATCCAACATCTTCTGCATGACGATTATCGGACAAGTAGAAGGCCATTTGATCTTGCCGCCTCAAAACAAAACGACCAAATACGAGCACATCATTCCTCAACTGGTAGCCGCCGAACAGAATCCGAAGATCGAAGGGGTGCTCATCGTGCTTAACACGGTGGGGGGCGATGTGGAAGCGGGTCTCGCCATCGCGGAAATGATCGCATCTTTGTCCAAGCCTGTAGTCACGCTCGTCCTTGGAGGCGGCCATTCCATCGGCGTTCCGATCGCGGTTTCGGGCGACCTTTCGTTTATCGCGGAGACGGCGACGATGACGATTCATCCCATAAGGATGAACGGACTCGTGATCGGGGTGCCGCAAACCTTCGAGTATTTGGAAAAGATGCAGGAGCGCGTTGTCCGGTTCGTTACTTCCCACTCGAACGTTACGGAGGCCACCTTTAAGGAGCTGATGTTCAAGACGGGCGAGCTGACGCGCGACATCGGCACGACCGTCATCGGCGCGGATGCGGTAAAGCATGGTTTGATTGACGAAATCGGCGGTCTTGGCGAATCGCTTAAAGCTTTAAATCGGCTAATCGAGTCAAAACGCGCGCCTAAGGATGCTAGGGGCGACATCGACGCTGTCGTGGCGGCAAGCGCCTTGGCGGCGGGAGACGGGGCAGGGCTGGAAGCAGGTGCTCCGCAATGACGCTGCACACGGTTATGCCGCTTGAGCTCGTGCTGCAAGGGTTTGACGAAGATGGCGAACAAACGCTAGACGTGCGGGCAAGGGGCGTCAGAATGTCTGTTGTGCCGGTAGCGCCGGGCATTGGAAGAATCGTGCGTTTGCTGGAATGTTCGCTGTACGATTACTTGGACCCTGCCTTGTCGCCGGGCGCTCTGATCTCTTATGAATTCGAATAGACGTTCGTAAACCAAATAGTCCGTCACCCGGAACTGTGCTATAATGGAAATCCGAGGTGACGGCATTGGCAAAGAGAAAAGGACGCAAAAAATCGATCGGCGCTCAATTGAAATACGAGGTATACGGAATTCTGATCATAACGGTATCCATTATCGCTTTATCCGGCGAAGCAACCGTAGGCCGTGCTTTGTCCAAATTGTTTGGCTTGTTCTTGGGCAAGTTTTATTTCGTGCTTGCGCTTGTCGGCATTTACATAGGACTTACAGTCATGGTCAAGCGGGCATGGCCGCGCGGTTGGACGAACCGTCGGACAGGCCTGCTTATTGCCGTGCTCGCTTTGGCGCTTAGCAGTTCCATCTCCGATATTAACGCCAGATTCCAAGGGATGGAGAGAGAAACGCTGTCCGGAGGAGTCATATTAAGCACGCTTAGCCAGAGTCTTCAGGAACAGCTGTTGACGACGTCGTCGGAAGGCGCCGACCAAGTCGCCATTCAAGACAAGCAGATTAGCGGCGGTTATGTCGGCGCGTTATTATTTGCGATGTTATTTTCGTTGTTCGGGTATTACGGCGCCATTATCATCGATTTTGTTATGTTTGCGATTGCGGTGATGCTCATTACGGGCAAGTCGTATGTCGAGCTGATCCGGCTGGGCCGGACTCGGTTCATGCACATGGTCAAGCTGCTTAACGCCAAACGAAGCAGTCGCAAAGCCAAGAAGGAAGCGGCAGCGGGAATCGCCGCCGCGAATGCGCAGGCCAATGGCTCGTACGACGACGACGACGGTACGATCGAAGACGACGATCTGTACGCGAAGCCGGAGCCGAAGAAGCGCAAATCTCTCTTTTTCTCCTGGCTGGGCGATGAACAGTCGTCCAAGGATAAGCAACAAGCCGATGACGAGTGGGAGCTGGCGCGCGACGAGGAAGTGATCGCGGGCAGCGAGGCCAAATCTTGGGAGACTGAACGGGAGCAGCATTGGGAGAAGACGGGCGAATCTTATTCCGATAAGGCCGGCTCGAACGATCTACAGGATGACGGGCTGCCTCCGTGGGCGCAAGACGATCGGATGGAAGCGATCCTACATCCTGAAGCTCCATTGTCCGATCGCTTGAATGACCATGATCAATTTGCCGAACAAGAAGAAACGCAGGTATGGGGAGAGCCGGACTGGGCGCCGCCTTACGAAGCCGATAGGGAAGATGCACATGGCGGCGGGAAGGTACTGCCAGACGGCATGGACGGAGCTTTGATTGCCTCAGATCAACTCGGAGACGACGTTCATGACCCCGCAAGCGATCCCGTTGCACATGCGCCTTCCGAAGATGGCCAATCCGTGCCTTCCGGACCGTCGGGAGATGTTCTCCCAGCAGCTGGGGGGCCGCCGGCTCCCAAGCCGTACCGTCTTCCGCCGTTCACGCTGCTCCAGAAGCCCGTTGGGCTGAGCAGAGGATCGGATGCAACGGACATGTATGATTCCAGGCGCAAGCTGGAGGCGACGCTTGAGAGCTTTGGCGTGCGCGCCAAAGTGCTTGACGTCGTGAGGGGACCGGCGGTTACGCGTTACGAGGTGCAGCCGGCGACAGGCGTCAAAGTGAGCCGCATCGTCGGGTTGACGGACGATATCGCTTTGGCCCTCGCGGCCAAGGACGTGCGGATGGAAGCTCCGATTCCCGGCAAGTCGGCGATCGGGATCGAGGTGCCGAATATGGAGGTGTCCGTCGTAACGATGCGAGAAGTCATGGAGACTCCCGCTTTCCAAACGGCGGCATCCAAGCTGTCGATCGCTTTCGGCCGCGACATTTCCGGACAGACGATCGTCGGCAATCTCGCCAGAATGCCTCATTTGCTGGTAGCGGGCGCTACCGGCTCCGGCAAGTCCGTATGTATTAACGGTATCATTACGAGCATTCTCTATAAGGCAAAACCGGACGAAGTGAAATTCATTATGATCGACCCCAAGATGGTCGAGCTGAATGTCTACAACGGCATCCCGCATCTGCTCGCGCCGGTTGTCACGGATCCGCGCAGAGCCTCGCTCGCGCTGAAGAAGATCGTCGTGGAGATGGAGAAACGCTACGAGCTGTTCTCGAAGTCTTCCACGCGCAATATCGAAGGCTACAACACGCTAATGGCGGACAACCCGTCTGCCGTGCTGCCTTATATCGTCGTTATCGTGGACGAGCTTGCGGACCTTATGATGGTTGCGGCGAACGACGTCGAAGATTCGATCGCAAGGCTCGCCCAAATGGCGCGCGCGGCGGGCATTCATTTGATCATTGCAACGCAGAGGCCTTCTGTCGACGTAATTACAGGCGTCATCAAAGCCAATATTCCTTCGCGAATCGCGTTCGGCGTATCGTCGCAGGTCGACTCCCGAACGATTCTCGATATGGGCGGCGCGGAGAAGCTGTTAGGCCGCGGCGACATGTTGTTCTTGCCGGTAGGCATGTCCAAGCCGATAAGGGTCCAAGGGGCGTTTCTCTCGGACCAAGAGGTTGAAGCGCTTGTCGGTTATGCTCGCGATCAAGGCGAAGCGGAGTACAAAGAGGACCTCGTGCCGGAAATCGACGCGGAATCGGATGATCCGGATATGCAGGTGGACGAACTATTTGATCAAGCCGTGCAGATTGTTGTTGAAGCCAAACAAGCTTCCGTGTCGCTGCTTCAGCGGAGAATGCGGATCGGTTATACGCGTGCCGCAAGGCTGATCGACCAGATGGAGGCACGTATGATCGTCGGCCCATACGAGGGCAGCAAACCGCGCGAGGTGTTGATGTCGCTGGAGCAATTTCAGGCAAACCGGGTAAGCTCGTAGCGCTAACCCTCATTTGCGAATATTTGCATAGAAGGGAAGGAACTTTCTCATACTAGTTGCAGGTAACGCTATAACGTTGCGAACTAACTTGCATGAGAAAGGCAGATCCCTACATGAGAATTCGTTTAATAGTGGTGACTTCGATCATCGTGCTGCTCGTATTCGGTTCCTTTGCCGCGCTTAAGGGACAACTGGGACCCGCGTCGGAGACGTTCGGCAACGCGACGCTGAAGGTCGGATCCAGCGGCGCGGACGTTCAAGAACTGCAAGGCAGATTAACCTATCTCGGCTATTATAACGGCAAAATCGATGGGGTATTCGGCTCCAAAACCAAAGGAGCCGTTACCTGGTTCCAATGGAAATTCGGTCTTAAGTCCGACGGGGTAGTCGGGTCCGAGACCAAAACGAAGCTGTACAACGCAACAAAAAGCTGGAAACCGGGTTCGACATTGACCGGTGGAGCCGGCGGCGGTTCGGGCGGCTCCTCCTCTGGCGGAAACGCTGGCGGAGCCGGTGGTTCGGGCAGCAACCTAGCCCAGTCGAACAGGCTCGGCTTATCCGAAAACGATCTGAAGATCATGGCAAACGCCGTCTACGGCGAAGCCCGCGGCGAGCCTTACGAAGGACAGGTTGCCGTCGCCGCGGTTATTTTGAACCGCGTTCGTTCGGAGAGCTTTCCCAACACGGTATACGGCGTAATCTTCCAACCGCGCGCCTTTACGGCGGTGGCAGACGGCCAGATCTATTTGACGCCGAACCAACGGGCAAGAGACGCCGTCGAGGACGCGCTTAACGGCTGGGATCCGACGGGCGGTTGTCTGTATTACTTCAATCCGGACACGGCGACTTCGGCGTGGATCTGGACAAGAACGCAGATCAAGACGATCGGAAAACATATTTTCTGCATGTAGCCGAATGAATCATGAACCCGGACAAGCCTTGAAGCAGCCCCTTCTGCTCGCATGCAGGAGTGGTTGCTTCTTCCATTTCTGATCGGTTAGAATGGTAAAAACGGCATCGCTGAAGGCGCAAGTTCCAAAGGCTCGCCAAATGCCTGAACGAACAGCCTCTGAAAGGAGCAAAATCGCGTGACTACATTCCAAAGAGGGCAGCTTGAGCGCATTCGCTTGCATGTGCTGCCCACCAACAGATTCAAAACGTTTGCGATTTCGTTGTTTGCGGGTCTTCCGCTCGAGGAAGAAACGGTAACGCCGGTAGCTCTTATCCCGTTCGTGCTCCGGAGAGGGACGGGATCGACGCCGGAGACGATCAAATTCCGCGAAAAGCTCGACGATATGTACGGCGCCGGGTTCGGCTTCGATGTTTACAAGAGGGGAGATTCCCAGATCGTGCAGTTTCGGATGGACGTCATCAACGATGCGTTCGTATCTTCCGAACAATCGCTGCTTGCTGCTTCGATTGGATTCCTGGGCGATGTCGTAACCAATCCGCTCATCGAAGACGGGGGATTCCGGGCCAAATACGTGGAAGCCGAGAAGGAGACGCTGCGCAAGCGGCTCGAGGCGATCGTCAACGACAAGATCCGATACGCCGCGGAACGCTGCATCGAGGAGATGTGCGCGGACGATCCGTATCGGCTGCATCCGCTCGGTCAACGAAGCGACATAGCCGCGATCACGCCGGGCTCGCTCCAGGATGCTTACGAACAATGGCTTAACAACGCCGCGCTTGATCTATACGTAGTAGGGGATACAACGCTGGAAGAGGTGACGGAGCTGGTTCGCCGGTCGTTCCGGCTGAGAAGCGGCGCTCCCGCTGATTATAAACGTCCCGTGACGAAACACGAAGTGAAGGAAGTCAAACAAGTTGTCGATCGGCTCGAAGTGAGCCAAGGCAAGCTCAATATGGGACTTCGGACCGGCGTGGGATACGACGATCCTTTATATCCGGCCGCGCTGCTTTATAACGGCATCCTCGGCGGCTACCCGCATTCCAAGCTGTTCATGAACGTCAGGGAGAAAGAGAGCCTTGCCTATTACGCGGCGAGCAGGCTGGACGGCCATAAGGGAATTTGCACGATTCAATCCGGGATCGAATTCGCCAATTACGACAAAGCCGTCGCAATCATCAAAGAGCAGCTCGACTCGATGAAGCAAGGCCAGCTGTCCGAGCTCGAAATCAATCAAACCAAAGCGATGATCTCCAATCATCTGCGAGAGATGCAGGATTCGGCCAACGAGATGCTGTCTTACGACTTCAACAGCGTGCTGACGGGCAAGGAACGCTCGGCCCAAGAGCTTCTGCAGCAAGTTCAAGACGTGACGGCGGAAGATATCGTAGCGGTGGCGAATCAAGTCCAGCTCGATACGATTTACTTCTTGCGAGATCGGAAGGAGGCTTAGTCGCCATGGAAACGTTACATTACCCGCATGTTCAAGAGACGTTGTACCGCGAAGTGCTTAGCAACGGACTCGAAGTCGTCGTGCTGCCCAAGGAAGGCTTCCAGAAGACGTATGCGACGTTCTCGACCAAATACGGCTCGGTAGACAACCGTTTCTCCGTCGGCGATCAGGAGCCGGTAAAGGTTCCCGACGGCATCGCCCATTTCCTCGAGCATAAGATGTTCGAAGAGCCCGAAGGCGACATTTTCGCCGTGTTCGCCGCGCAAGGCGCTTCCGCGAACGCCTTTACGACGTTCGATCGGACGGTTTATCTTTTCTCCGCAACCGAACAAATCAACGAAAACTTAACGACGTTAATCAATTTCGTCCAGAACCCTTATTTCACGGATGCGAACGTGGACAAAGAGAAGGGCATCATCGAACAGGAAATCAATATGTACCGGGACAATGCGGATTGGCGCGTTTATTTCGGCCTTATCGATGCGCTGTACCATACGCATCCCGTTCATATCGACATTGCCGGCACCGTGGAGTCCATCCATCAAATTGACAAAGAGACGTTGTACCGGTGTTACGAGACGTTCTATCATCCGTCCAATATGATGTTGTTCGTCGTGGGCGGCGTGGAT
>JAQSXN010000515.1 GCA_029256665.1 Paenibacillus sp. | reverse complement strand
AGCCATTATGGAGGTGGACCGCTTCCTCGACGAATCGTTCCTTTCCGGCTTCGGCCAGGTGTACATTATCCACGGCAAAGGAACCGGCATCCTCAGAACCGGCATCCAGCAATATTTGCGCAAGCATTCGCACGTGAAGAGCTTCCGCAACGGAAATTACGGCGAAGGCGGCATTGGCGTGACGGTTGCCGAGCTCAAGTAGAAGGAGTGTTGAACGATGGAACCCGGAATCGATAAGCTGCTCGAGAATCCGTACGCGGCGTCGCTCGTATTCGTATCCGTCACCGTCTTGTCTCTTATCGTCTTTTTGTCGCTGTTCGAGCTCGTCACCAAATACAAGTGTTGGGACGAAATCAGGAAAGGGAACGTGGCCGTCGCCATGGCGACGGGCGGGAAAATATTCGGCATCTGCAATATCTTCCGCTTTTCCATCGAATCGAACGACAGCATATACCAAAGCTTGATATGGGGCGCATACGGCTTTATTATTTTGCTCGTGGCCTACTTCCTGTTCGAATTTTTGACGCCGGTCTTCCGGATCGACGAAGAGATCGCCCGCGATAACCGCGCGGTAGGGCTGATCGCAATGGTCATTTCCATTGCTTTGTCTTACGTCATCGGAGCAACCGTTATAATCAATTAGGGAGGCCCGCCGTGAAATATTTGTGGATTACGCTGCTCGTCGTGGCGATATTGTTTTTTGCAGTCGGCATTATTTATGTAATGAACACGTAGTAGAGCAACAGATCAGCGATAGAGGAGAGTTACGTTAATGGAAGAAGAACAACAGATTTGTCCATGGTGCATGACGGAAATCATATGGGACGAGGAGATCGGACCGGAACCGAACTGCCCGCATTGCGAGAGCGAGCTTGGCGGATACCGGACGATGAGCATCGGAATCGATGGCAACGACGCAAGCGCCGATTCGGCGGACGAAGAGGACGATTCGGAGCTTCCGGAATGGAATGACGCCGACGACGACAGCGAGGCGGATTGGGCTGCCGAACAAGACGGATACACAGGAGCCACGCGCGGCATGCTCGCGGCGGAAGGCGTCATCCATCGCATCGTGGACGAGCAGCTTGAAGCGCCGGAATGCCCGAACTGCAGAGCGTATATGCTGGAGGCGGGAGAACAAATCGTCAAAGAAGGGTTTACGCCGTCCGTGCCTAAAGCAACGGGCAAACCGTTCGTTCCGACGCCGTTCCGCATGATCTGGTATGTTTGTCCATCGTGCTTCGCGACTTCGTCGCAGCTTAGCGTCCAAGACAGGGAAACGCTGATCGATAGGCTGTCCGAGCAAGAATAGCTTAAGAGAATTGATGGATCTTCCAATATTGGGCGGGCATAGGAGCAGTCTTTTCGGGCATCTTACAAAACATATTTCGGATTAGCAGCGCGTTTGTCGAGCGCTGCGGGAGGTTATGTTTTGGCCAAATTAGACAAGCAAGCGGCTTTGCTCCTTATCGTTCAAGCGTTATTCGGGGTGGCGAACGCGTTGTCGGGAACGTTCGTGCCGGTCTACCTATGGAAAGCAAGCGAGTCGTATATGCTAATCGGCTGGTTCACGTTCGCCAACTACGCGCTGGGCGGCTTGACGTTCTGGGTCGCGGGCAAGTGGGTGAAGGAACACAACAAGATGAACAGCCTGAGAGCCGGCATCGCGCTTTCGGGCTTGTTCTACTGTGCGGTCCTGCTGCTGGGAGAAAGCGCCAAGTCTTGGGCGATTCCGCTTGGCGGCATGAACGGAGTCGCGATGGGATTGTTTTGGCTTGCGTTTAACGTCGTCTATTTCGAGGTGACGGAGCCGGATACGCGCGACCGTTTCAACGGATGGGCAGGCCTGCTGGGAGCAACGGCGGGCATTATCGCGCCATGGCTATCCGGCTGGCTGATTACGTCCATGCAAGGGGAGAAGGGATATCGGCTCATCTTCACGCTGTCGCTAGCCATCTTCGCGATCGGCGTTGTCCTTAGCTTTTGGCTGAAGAAACGAAAGGCGGAGGGCCGTTATAGCTGGTCTTTCGGCTTCCGTCAGCTTATGCGGCGCGGCAACCCCTGGCGGCGAATGTTTGCGGCCATTATGGCGCAGGGCGTGCGCGAAGGCGTATTTATGTTTCTAGTCGGCCTTACGGTATACATCGCGACCAAAAACGAGGCCAAGCTCGGCATGTATTCGCTCGTGGTTTCGTTTGTCGCCCTTGTCAGCTCCTGGGCGGTAGGCAAGTGGATGAGGCCAAACCGCCGATTGCTCGGCATGCTGATCGGCGTAGTCATGATAGCGATCGTAATCCTTCCTTTATTTTGGGAAATCAATTATACGACGTTGTTAATGTTAGGTATCGGAACTTCGATGTTTATTCCGCTGTACATGATCCCGATGACCTCCCGCGTGTTCGATCTGATCGGCGCCACGCAGGAAAGCGCGAGCCGGCGGGAGGAATTCGTCGTGCTGCGGGAAGCTGGACTGACGACGGGACGCCTGCTCGGATTGTCCGCTTATCTCATCGTGCTGCCGATTACCGATTCGCCTCAGGCGATCACATGGCTCTTGATGGGCGTCGGCATCGTTCCGATCGCGGGGTGGTGGCTCATCCGGCCGTTCCTGCAGGAGCAGCGGGACACGAAATACAATCATGCAAGCGACGGGAGAAGGTAAAGCGATATGGCCATAGTTGCAAGCGATATAACCAAGCTGATCGGCGACACTCCGATCGTCCGATTGCGCAGGGTAACGGAGCCCGGCTGCGCGGAGGTGTACGTCAAGCTGGAGAAGATGAACCCGAGCGGCAGCGTCAAAGACCGGGCCGCGTTCGCCCTCATCGATGCGGCGGAACGTGAGGGATTGATCAAGCCGGGCGATACGATCATCGAGCCGACCAGCGGCAATACGGGCATCGGACTCGCGATGAACGCGGCTGCCAAGGGCTATTCCCTCATTCTGGTCATGCCGGACAATATGTCTGCCGAGAGGATCAAGCTGCTGCAGGCATACGGCGCGGAAGTCGCGCTGACGCCGGCGGCGGAGCGGATGCCTGGCGCGATCCGCAAGGCCGAGGAGCTGCAGCGGGAACGTCCCGGAAGCTTCATCCCGAATCAATTCAAGAACAAAGCGAATCCGGATGTTCATCGCAGGACGACGGCCCTCGAAATCATGGAGCAGACGGGAGGACGACTGGACGCGTTCGTGGCTACCGCGGGCACGGGCGGCACGATTACCGGCACGGGCGAGAAGCTGAAGGAGCTGCTGCCCGGATTGTACGTCGCGGTGGTGGAGCCTCAAGGCTCGCCCGTATTGTCCGGAGGACAGCCGGGCCCGCATAAGTTGGTCGGCACGAGTCCCGGCTTTATCCCGGACATCCTGAACACGGACGTCTACGACGAGATCATTAGGGTATCGGATGAAGCCGCTCTCTCCACGATGCGCGCGCTCGCCAGGCAAGAAGGCCTCCTGCTCGGTCCGTCATCCGGCGCGTCCGTCTGGGCGGCGATCCAAGTGGCTCGCAAGCTGGGCGACGGGAAGCGCGTCGTCTGCATCGCGCCCGACACGGGCGAACGGTATCTGAGCATGGGTATTTTCGACGAAACATAGAATATGGAGTTCGTTCATATGCCAAGCCTGCCTTCGTATTGAGGGCGGGCTTTTTTGCAAATTCAGGAAAGTATAAGT
>JAQSXN010000514.1 GCA_029256665.1 Paenibacillus sp. | reverse complement strand
ACCGTAAAGATTTGGCTCGGAGTTGCCGCCGAACCGCCCTTCGTGCCCGTCGAATAAGCAGCCCAGCCATCCTTCGAGCCAAGCGTCTGCTTACCCCAGTCCGTATCGTCGGTCTGAATAATCGAGATCGCAAGCGGCACCTCTATCGCGCCGAATACAAACGTCAGCTTGGCGTTGCCTACAGGCAGAGCCGAGAGCGCGGACTTGCGAATCGCAACCGTCTTGCCCGTTGCCGTATAATCCGAAGCCGCCAGCGTCGATTCGCCCAACTTGACCGCGGTCAACGCATGTCCGCCGCCGCTCAAGCCGACGATCAGATCCCGCTGCCGATCGGCATGACGGTCGAAGACAACCGATTCCGCCGAGACGCTTGGCATGGCTGTAACCCGCGGCATAGCGACGCTCCGCGTCGGATCCCAGGCGCGATCGGCCTCAACCGGATTCGCCGGGTCGGCGAACAGCCGCGGAATGGCGACGCTCGCTTCTTCGCCAGTCAGCTGCGTCGCGATTCCCCTAGCCGAAGCATTCGCTCCGGGACCGTAGCTGTTATATTCGGAGAACGAATACGTAAGACAAGAGCCCGCGCAGGACGACAGCCAGCCTCCCTCCAGGAAATGCTCCGAATCGATAAAGGTGTTAATGAACCGCACCTTCGCATGATCCTTCCATGGGCGTCCGAGATCATAGACGCCAACCGCCGAGGCGTCATCTACGATTCGGGAGTTCAGGAACACATAACCGGCATCCGATGTATTTTTTTGCGCGCCTGCCGTACTATGTCCGCCGCTGCCCGAATTGCTTGCCAGCACCAGCTCGACATTATCGAATACGACGGCCGGCGCTTCGCCGAAGATAAAGTCCACATCGCCTTGAATGATACTGTTGCGAATATAATGACGGCCTTTGCCCGTGCTGCTGAGTCCCGTATAGAAAGTATCCTGGAAGCCAAGCAGTCGCACCGAGTCGAGGATCGCCTTGTCGCCCTTGAGCGACAGCGCGACGGCTTGCGCGACATCGGAGCGCGGAGCCGCGCTGTTCTCGATCGTGAGCTGCGTTGCCATAAAGCCGTCCGCATTCACCGCTACCGACTGGCTCAGGAAGGTGTTGCCGACATGTCCGGGCTGGCCTGCCGTAGACGACGTGCCCGCGTAATCTCCATAGACGATCACCGTCTCGTCCATGCCCGCGCCGACCAGACTGACATTCGGCCGGTTAATGACCAGCTTCTCCTTGTAGGTGCCCGGCGCGATCGAGATGATGACCCGATCCTTCACGGCGTCGCCGGAGATAGCATCTACTGCGGCCTGGATCGTATGGAAGTTGGTCGCGCCAACCTGTATGGAAGGATCAACCGTAACGACCCGTGCCGGGAGCGCCGCCGCCTCTTCTCCCGCCAGACCTTCGCCAGCTTCGCTTACGGCCGCGACCGTGTAATAATAAATCGTGCCGTTCGCGACGGCCGTATCTTCATAAGCAGTGGCGTTAATTGTCGCTAGCGCCTCGTAAGGTCCGCCGCTGGCCAACGATCGCTTGACCACATAAGAAACGGCTCCTTCTACCGCTCCCCAGCTTATCGACACACGGCCCTCATCTGCCGTTGCCTGCAGCCATGCCGGAGCTTCCGGAGCTCCTTCTGGCTGCTGGGCAGGCGTCGCCGAAAGCGCATTGGACAGCATGCTTCGCTGCAATCCGCTTACGGCATACACCGCGTACTCGTAGGTCTCGCCGTTCGTTACGCTAACGTCGGTATAGCTGGTGCCCGCGACTTCCGCAAGAGGCGTATACGGTCCGCCATGCGTCCGGCTTCTGCCGATCACGTAGGAACCGGCTCCGGCCGTAGCTGTCCAGGACAGCATGACCTCCCCGTTGCCCGCTTCTGCCCCCAGCAAGGCCGGCGCTCCAAGCGGCGCGGCCGGCGACAGCTTGATGAGTTCGGACACCGGTCCCGCTCCGCCCATGTTGCTCGCCGTTACGCGGTAATAATAGTCCGTGCCGTTCCTCAGATGTTTGTCATGGTAGAACGTATCCGATATCCCGTCCGCGATGACTTCGAACGGTCCCGCAGGCGTCGCGCTTCTCTCCAGCGTGTACTCGGACGGCACTGCATTATCGTCGCCGTCGACACCGGTCTCAGCCGTCCAGCCCAGCGTAAGCTGGCTGTCCCGGATGTCCGTTCGCACGAATTCAGGCGCTTCGGCAGGTGGCTGCACCTGGTTCGGATAACCCAGTCCTTCATTCGAATAGTCGCTCTCCCCGTTCGCGTTCACCGAAGTCACGACGTAATAATAGCTTTGTTTGTTGGTTAGGCCTTGGTCGGTAAATTCCGCCGTAGAAGAGCTCCCCGCCAACGCGTACGGCCCGCCGCTCGTATCGCTGCGGTAGACGTTGTACGACTCCGCTCCGCTCGCGGCCTTCCACGACAGGAGCACGCTCTGATCGGCGCCGTTCGTCGCTAGCGCCTGCGGCGTTACCGCCGTATGCGGATAGACGACCACGTTGTCGATATACATGCTGCCAGTCGACGAGCCGGCCGTGCGGGCTTGAATTTTGGCGATATCGACATCCGGCTTGGTGAATGGATAATTGCCCATGTAGGAGCCATTCAGATACACATCGGCCGAGCTTAGTCCCGTGTCGGCTACGAACCTAAGGTTATTCCACGTATTCGCCGTCAGCGGAGACATCAAGTTCAGATTCGTCATGCTGAAGGTCAGAATCGGCGTGCTGCTCGTGCTGCTTACCAGCTCAAGCGGATAGGAATCGCCGATTATCTTGGGCTGCATGAAATCCAGCGATGCCGTCAGCCCACGTTCGCCGGATACCGGCTCGAAGCCGTGCGTATACCCGCCTCTTCGCCCGGAGTTGGCATTGTCGTTGATCCAGAGAACCTTCGTCTCGTTCCCCGCAATGACGGGCGTGCGATTGTTCGCCGGCGCAGTTTCTCCTTCGGCGAAATATCGGTTCGCGGGATACGTATTGCTCACGACCGTCACATTGTTAATGAGCGCGTCGGCCGCGTTCGCAATGGACACGAAGCCCGGAGCCTCTTCGCCCGCGGCAACATGCTCGAACGATTGATTGATATAGCCGATCGGGAGCGCCGCCGAGACGTCTCCCTCTGCCGCGCTGGCAAGCGGCGCGACGACCGCCGCGAAGAGCATCATAACGGCCAGAGTACTGGCGATCATGCGCCCGGACTTGTTTTTGTTCATCAATTACCCTCAACCTCCCTCAAGTAAGCGATTTCAATTTCTAATTCACGGTTTCAGAAGAAGTCTAACTGTCACTACCCTTAACAAGCCTTGTCGTCGTTGCTCGGCCATCGTCTTATATCAGAGCGCGCCCATACCCTCCTTCCCCTTCTACACTCGTCTGCCCCCGCTGGAGCCAAGGCTTCCAATTCATTATTAGCTCACTCGGATCGGTTACGTATATAATCCGTGTCTCTGTAAAGCGGCTAGAACCTTGATTATCAAGTAAATGTGAGAAATTGATTATGATGATTATCCCACGACTAATAACTCCTCTTGGTCTCATCGACAAAGAGGAGTTCATTTTAATATGACACTGGCCGGTGAGAAAACCTCTACCCTCGGCCTCTCGAAGATGAGCGACCGCGTTTATAGGTAGGTTTTATCGCCAATAAGAATTTGTAATTTCGGATGCTCCGAAA
>JAQSXN010000513.1 GCA_029256665.1 Paenibacillus sp. | reverse complement strand
TGCCCGGCAACGTGATGTGTCTGGTCTGCTTCCAGCGGTTCGCCCCGTCCATGACGGCCGCCTCGTACAAGGTCGGATTGACGCTCGTGATGGCGGCCAGGTAGACGATCGTGCTGAAGCCGAATTCTTTCCATACATCGGACAGAATCAACACGGCCGGGAACCAGCGGTTATCCGCAAGGAAGAAGATCGGATCGATGCCGAGCCAGACGAGCAAAGCGTTGACGATTCCTTCCGACGGCGACAGCAGGTCGATCAGAATCCCGCCGAGAATGACCCATGATAGAAAATGCGGCAGATAGATCAGGGTCTGCACGCCGCGCTTGACGGCGGAGCGCGTCACTTCGTTGAGCAGAAGCGCGATGACGATGGGGACGAACAAGCCCGCGATGATTTTCAGGGTCGCGATGAAGACCGTGTTCCAAATGACCTGTCCCGTATTCGGCATGTCGAGCACGAACTTGAAGTTGTCGAACCCGATCCACGGAGAGCCGAACCAGCCGCTGAAGATCGTAAACTTCTGAAAGGCGATCACGACGCCCATCATGGGGATGTAGCTATAGACGAGCACCAGGACAAGTCCCGGCCATATGAGAAGGTGCAAAGGCAGCTCCCGCATCCATTTCGCAGTTTTCATTCTTTCTTGCACCGCCTTTCCAAAAGCGCAAAGGGGAGGATGTTGTAGCCTCCATCTTCCCCTTTGTCATCGTTAATCTATTGCTGCTCAGACAACCAGTCGTTAATCTCTTGCAGAATCGTCTCTCCGCCAAGCTTGTTCCAGTCCTCGACGAAGGTGTCGAATTCGTCGACGGAGGCCGCGCCCATGATGATCTTCGTGAACGTTTCCTTCTCCAGCTTGTCGAGCGTGGCCCACTTGTCGGTCATCGTCGGCGTCTGTCCGCCGAAAGCGGTCATAAGCAGACGGTCGCCCGTGTAGTTGTCCATGGTGGTCTCGAAGCCGAAGTACTGATGGGCGACCGCCCAGTTCTCCATATTGCCGGTCTTCAGATAATCGACGGTCGGCCCGTATTTGTCCGTTTCCGTCAACGCGTCCTTCAGAAGGCTCTCGTCCTCGTTCTTGATGGCTTCCCGCAGCAGCGCAAGCGATTCCAGCACGCCCTCGTTGGAGACGCCCGATTGCACGATCGAAAGCCTGGACGTGTTGATCCGCTCTCCGTCCTCTTCCACCGTTATGAACTGCCCTTCGTTCCTTCTGGAGCCGTGAACGACTTCTTCGTGCAGATTCAGCATCTTGACGACCGCTTCCGGATGTTTGAAGCCTTTGCGCGCGACGACGTAACCGCTCGCCGAGAAGCCCGCGCTTGCCTTGGTCGGCGTTCCGTCTATGGACGGCACCGGGAACGGCTTCCAATCCATCTCCGGATTCTTCTTCACGGCGTCGTAGAATACGTACGGATTCCAGTTCGCCCCGAAGGCCATGCCGAACTTGTTGGCGGCAATGTCTTCCGCTACCTTGTTGCCGTCCTTGACCCCAAACTCCCGATCCAGCTGTCCGTCCTTGTACATCTCCTGCAGCTTGGCGAGCGCTTGCTTCATCTCGGGCTGGGCGGATCCGTATGCGACTTGGCCGCTCTCGTCCTTGACCCACGTCTGCGGATAAGCATGGTACGCGTTGGAGAAGCCGGTAATCGAAGTAATGGCGCCGTACAGGTAATTGTTGACCGCAAGACCGAACGTATCGTTCTGGCCGTTGCCGTCCGGATCCTGTTTCGTAAACGCTTCCGAAATGGCGAAGACGTCATCGATCGTCTTGGGCTCGGGCAGGTTCAGCTTCTTCAGCCAGTCCGTCCGCACCCACAGCAGGTTAGGCTCGTAGATCGGAGCGTTCACGACCGGTATGGCCAACAATTTGCCGTTGAACGTGGCGGAGGCAAGAGCCGCTCCACCGTCGCCCATTTGCAGCTTCTTGGTGTGGTCGGAAGCGTATTTCTCGTAGGCCGCCGTCAGGTCCTCCAATTGGCCGGCATCCGCGAGCTGCTTAAGCTGGCTGGCCGACACGGAGAAGACTTCGGGCAAAGCTCCCGATGCGATCGAAACGTTCAGCTTCCGGTTATATTCGCTCGCGAGCGCCGTCCAATCGTGCACGATCTTGATGCCCAGCAAGCTTTCGTACTCGCGGTACCACACGTTGTCGTCGATGCTGTCGCCCTTCGGATACGTCCAGGTCTGGTCGACCGGGCGGGCGACGTGGACTTCGATGGGGGGATCGTATTTCTCGAACGGATCCCCTTTCTCGGCGGGTTCCCCGTTCCCTGACGATTCTCCTTGCGAGTTGCCGGGCTGCGCCGTCCCGGTCGCGTTGTTGTTGCCGTTCGTTCCGTTGCTGCAAGCCCCAAGAAGCAATGTCATCGCCATCGCGCAGGCTGCCCATGCCGTTAAGCTCTTCCTTTTCATTCGCCTTCCCCCTTTAATGATGCGTTGCAGATGAAGAAGCCCGTTCTGCTTAGCCCTATTATAGGTCCGCCCGATCGCGCCCCTCTACTCGCCGTTTTTCACTTTTCGTTATCCCTTTTGGATATCGCGTGCCGCTCCCGGTATTCCTGCGGCGTGAAGCCCGTCGCCTTCTTGAAGAAGCGATAGAACGACTGCTCCGTCATGAAGCCGATCGCCTTCGAGATATCCTGCACGATCATTCCTCCCTGCGCCAGCAGCTTCTGGGCTTTGGCAAGCCTGCAGGACATAATGAAGTCGGTCAGCCCCTCGCTCGTGATCCGTTTATATAATCTCGTTAAATAATAAGGATTGTAGCCCACGACTTCCCCGATGCGCGTCAACGACAGATCGCCGGCCAGATTATGCTCCACGTACCATTGGATATGCTTGACCAAGTCGTCTTCCCGGTACATGCGATCGTTGTGCTTCTGCTCGAACAGCCGCTCCGCGAGCGCCGCAAGGTAGTCGTCCGCATCGCCCCAGGAGCGGTGGGCGTCGAATCTGGAGAGCTTGCCTAGATCGATCGCGCCGCCGATCTCTTCATGCAGTCCCCAGCGGTTCATGTAGGAAAGAAAGAGCGACACCAGCGAATAATAGATTTCAAGCTTGAGGGAATCGTCCTCCGCCTTTGGCGAGCCCGACGCAATCGCCATTAGCCTGCCGTATTCGACCATAAAGTGTTCCCGCTGGCCATTCTCCAAATAAGCCGCCATCGCGCCCAGCTTCTCGAGCTGGCTGCGTACTTCGTGCGTCTGAACGGTCGGCCCCGATTGATCCCGGGCTTCGGCATGACGATCGCCGATTAGAATCAACTCTTTGCCCATGCCCAGCCCCCGGCCGAGCAGACGTTTCAGCGCTCCGAATTGCTCCGGCGCTGCCTCCCAAGGCTGCAGCTTCGCGCCGGCCGCGAACGACACGCATAACTTGAGCATTTGCTTGCAAGCCACCTGTATCGTTTCCAGCGTTCCGTGAATAAAACGGACCGTCCGTTCATTGGCGTCGGCATGCGGTTCAAGCGGCTGCAGCAGCCATAACAGCTTGTCCTTCTCGTAGCTTACCGTCAGGCATCGAACCGATTTGGACCAATATTCTTCCGCGATGTTCTGAATCGCGTACAACATTAGCTCCCTGTCCGCGACGCTGAATTCGTCCCGCCAATCATCCACGCGGCCGATCGCGAGCAGCACCCCCGCATGGGCGTCAAGCGGGCTTCCCAGCTCG
>JAQSXN010000512.1 GCA_029256665.1 Paenibacillus sp. | reverse complement strand
TCTTGCCGTTCAGGCGGATCGTTCCCGAGCTCGCGGCGTTGCGGGGAAGAATGCCCAGGATGGCATGCGCGAGCAGACTTTTGCCCGAGCCGCTCGCTCCGACGACAGCGACGATCTCTCCCTTGGCGACGGTTAGATTCAGCCCGTCGATTACGTTCGCCGATACTCTCTCGGCGCCTCGCCCATAGCTCAAAAACGAGATGGACAGTCCTTCAATCTCCAATACGTTCATCCTTCTGCTCACCTCCTACATCCGCGAATGTTTGGGATCGATCAACATCTGCAGCGCATGGCCCAGCCTATCGAACGCCCGTACCGTCACCAGCAGCGCAAGTCCCGGGAACACGGCCAGCCACCACATGCCCGAAGACAGGTATCGCATCGACTCCGACAAAATGATGCCGATCGCCGGCTGATGCGGCGAGAAACCAAGCCCCAGAAACGTAATTGCCGCCTCGTGAAGCACGGCATGCGGGAACAGCAGCAGGAAGCCGACAAATAGCTGCGGCAACAAATGCGGCACAAGATGATGGCGCATGATCCACAAGCGGGATCGCCCGAAGCCGCGGCTCACCGCCACGTAATCGGCCGTCATGACGGTCAAGGCTTCGGCGCGGATGACCCGCGCCAAGCTTGGCCAGTGCGTGACCATGATCCCGATCAGAATTCCTTGAATCCCGCCTCCGCAGACGAACGCGATCAGGATCAGCATGACCAAATGCGGAACGCTCAACGCTGCATCGATAAGCCAAGTCACGATACGATCGGCCGTCCTGCCGAGGCTGGCGGCAGCTAATCCCATTGCGGTCGCTATCAACGCGCTCCCGGCCGCCCCGGCCATGCCGACGCCAACGCTGAGCGCCAGCCCCTGCGTCGTGCGGGCCAACATATCGCGCCCCAGCCAGTCGGTGCCAAAGAGATGGCTCAAGGATGGCTGGAGATCGGTTTGATCGAGATCCATGCTCGATCCCCGTTCGCCAAGCAGCCAAGCGCATAGGGCGATTCCCGCCAGCAGCAGTCCCGTAACGGCCGCGGTAGCCATCAACCGACGCCGTCCGTTAAACCTAGCGATTCCGAAGACCGGCATCCTTTTTGATCCGTCCAACTTATTAAATCCGCTCATCCCTTCACCTCCGGGGCGTTTCGTCGTCTCGGATCAACGGCCCAGTGGATGGAGTCCGCCATCCAATTCCCCGCGAATACAAAAACGGAGCTGCAGATGACGAGCCCCATGAGCAGCGGCACATCGCCTCTCAAACCCGCTTCGACCGTCGCTTGGCCAAGTCCGGGATAAGAAAACACCTGCTCCGCGAGCACCGCGCCGCCGAACAATTCGCCAAATGAAGCGAATTGCAGCATCAAAGCGGGAACCGCGGCGTTGCGCAAGCCATGGCGCAGGAATAGCCGAATGCCGCGTTCCCCGCGCGCCCTGGCGAACATGACATAGTCGCTGTCGTACACTTCGATCAGCTTCGCGCGTGTATGGAGCGCGATTGGCGCGATGCCCGCGACGGATAACGTGAAGGCTGGAAGCGCCATATGATAGAGTCGGTCGAGCAGCGTCACGTCTTCCGCAAGCTTGCCCGCGGGAACGCCTAACCCTACGGGAAACCAGCCAAGCCAGACGGCGAACACGGTCATCCCCAGCAAGGCCAGCCAAAATGCCGGCGTCGAAGCGATCGTGTAACAAAGCGACTGAATCAATCGGTCGACCAACGAGTCGCGGCGGGTCGCCGCGACGGCGCCGGCGGCGAAGCCGATGATGCCCGAGAACAGCCACGCCGTCGCCATAAGCGCGGCAGAGCCGGCGAACCGCTCCGCGATGACGGTTGCCACGCGCTCCCGGTAAATCATCGAGGTCCCCAAGTCCCCCTGCAGCAAGCTGCCCGCCCAACGGAGGAATTGTTCCGCGAAGGGTCGATCGAGACCCCAATACGCCGCTATCTCCGCGCGCTGCTCCGGCCCTATCCGCAGCAGATCGGCCCCGATATACGCTTGCACGGGGTCGATCGGCGACAGATGAACGAGCAGAAACGTAATAAAACAGACGCATGCAAGCAGCAGAATCAGCCTAAGCAATCGACCCGCCACATGCCTTGTCCAGCTGTTCCGCCGGTTTTGCTCCGGACCGGTCGATTGCCCGTTCGCGGCAAACATGCCGGTATCGTACCCGTTGGACACCTTTATTGCTCCTTCCACTTCCAGCTTGCGATATTGTCCGTCACCGGCCAGCCATGTCCATGCGGCTGAATGCGCGGTTCCCCGATATCCAGCGCGTCGTCGACCAGATACAGATGATTGATGTTGACGAGCCATGCCCAAGGCGCGTCGCCCTTGGCGCTTGTTCCCGTCTTTCCGTCCCATTGCGCCAGTTTCCAGAAGGCCGTCGCTTCATCCACGCTGCGCGCGGCAAGCGCCTGCTCCATATAACCGTCTGCCTTTTCGTTGCGATAGTAGCCGGTATTGTAATAGTCGACGCCGGCATACTTGGAAGCATGAAGCGCGTACAGCTCGGACGGATCATGGCTGCCCCAGCCGAACAAGACCGCGCTCGCATGCATCTCCCGGTCGATGTCCTCCCAGCTCTTGCCCTCCGCCGTCATCCGAATGCCGGCTTCCTTGGCCATCTCCGACGCGGCGAGCGCAAGCGACTGGCGCGTGGAGTCGCCCGACGGGTAGATCAGCGGGAAAGCGGCTTGGACGCCGTTTTTCTCCACGATGCCGTCGCCGTCCGAATCGCTCCATCCCGCTGCGGCAAGCAGCGCTCTGGCCCCTTCCGGGTCTCCGTCCTTCATGACGGTATCCTCATTCCACCAAGGAAGCCCGTCCACCGCCGAATACGCCGGCGTTCCGTAGCCGTGCAGGAGACTTTGGACAAGCTTGTCGCGATCGACGGCCATATTAACAGCCAGGCGGATGGCAAGATCGGCCGTTACGGCGTTGCCGATGGGATACCCTTCCTCCGTCGACTCTCCCGGCCCGGTCATCGGGAATACGATGCCCCGATTGTCTACCGTCCGCAACGACTCGAGGCGCATCCCCGCCACCTTCCGATCGCTAAACGCCGACGGAATATAAGCCATGTCGACCGTTCCCGCTTTTGCTGCCGCAAGCGCCGCATCTTCCGCAAGGAACAGGAACGTAATGGTTCGGAAAGCCGGCTTGTCGCCGTAATAGTCCGGATTGGCCTCGACGATAAGCTGCTGCCCGCGATCCCATTGCACCAGCTTGAACGGCCCGGAGCCTATAGGCTTGCTCGCGTAATCGTCCCCATGGGCATGAGCGGGCACGATCCCGATCGTCGCCAGCTCGTTCAGAAACGTCGACTGAGGTTTGCCGAGCTTAAAGGCGATAGCGTTGCCGGAAATTTCGATCTCCTTCAGATTCGTCAGATCGATCGCCGCGCCGCTGCTTCCCGCTTTCTCGAACGTATATTTGACGTCCTCCGCCGTAAGCGGCTTGCCGTCGGTAAAAACGACGTCGCCGCGCAGCGTGACGGTCCAGGTTAACCCGTTTTCGCTAATCGCATAGCCTTCGGCCAAGTCGTTCACGACGTCGAGGTTGTCGTCTCGCTTGAGCAGCGTGCTCTGGAACAACGGCGAGCCGTATCGCCCCCATCCCGTCGTGGGGTCGAAGCCGTCTTCGGGCTCCGAGCCGATCGCGACGACCAGCTTGTCCGC
>JAQSXN010000511.1 GCA_029256665.1 Paenibacillus sp. | reverse complement strand
TCCGCGCGTTCGGCGATCATAGCCATCATCCGCACCGATTCGAGCGGATATTTCCCGGCCGCCGTCTCTCCGGACAACATGATGGCGTCCGCGCCCTGCAGCACCGCATTCGCCACGTCGCTCACCTCCGCGCGGGTCGGACGGGGATTGACTTGCATGGAGTCCAGCATCTGAGTCGCCACGATAACCGGTTTGCCGGCGGCGTTACATTTCTCGATCATCGTTTTCTGGATCATCGGCACATCTTCGGCCGGAATTTCGACGCCGAGATCGCCGCGCGCGACCATAATGCCGTCCGACACTTCGATAATGGCATCCAAATTGTCGACGCCTTCTTCGTTTTCGATTTTGGAGATGATTTGGATATGGGTCGCGCCCGCATCCTCCAGCAATTGACGAACCTGCAGCACGTCTTCCGCTTTGCGAACAAACGACATCGCGATCATGTCGATTCCTTGCTCGATCCCGAACGCGATATGGCGAACGTCGCGATCCGTAACTCCGGGCAACGTGGTGCTGATCCCCGGCAAGTTCACGCCTTTGCGAGGCTTGAGCGGGCCGCCGTTCATGACGGCGCATACGATCTCGGTCTCGTTCACTTCTTGCGCGATTAATTCGATCAAGCCGTCATCGATGAGAATCCGGTTGCCCGGCTTAATGACCTTGGGCATATCGGGGTAGTTCACGGCGACGACTTCGCCGTTGCCCGTAATGGGACGGCTCGTTAACGTCAGCGTGTCCCCCGTCTTCAATTCATAGCTTCCCTCTTCCAACGTGCCGATCCGAATTTCCGGCCCCTTAATATCCATCATGACCGCCACGATCGCGGATGCTTCGGACGCCGCTTCGCGGATCAGTTCAATTCGTTTGCTATGGTCTTCGAGCTCGCCGTGGGCCATATTCAGCCTGGCGACGTTCATGCCCGACTTCATCATTTCCTTAAGGATCGATATGGAGTTGCTGGATGGACCCATCGTGCATACAATCTTCGTCTGACTCATCTTCTTCATCCCTCCGTTGTTATCTTCGTACATTGTAGTAGATGAAGCGGACAACGTACATGAATTATAGTATGATGGATGAATCATAGTACGGGAGTGTTGCGTCTTGATCGAAATCATCCAATATGAGCACGATAAAGGGTTAGGCTGGTACGGCGAATCGGACGGCACGGATGGCTGCGCCAGACTGGCGATCGTGACGTACGGCAAATGCCTTTATTTTGCAAATGGCGAAAAACATATAGCCGAACGCGGCGACTTTTTATTCATCCCTCCCGGAATCCCCTTCTACGGCAAGAGCGTGCCGACCGTTTTCCACGAAAAGCTGGTTTTCGCCTTAACCATCCCCGGCGCGGTATCCAAGGCAGGAACAACCCCCGAAGCCGGACTGCCTCTTTTTCGCGCTCGTCATGTCCTTCGTTCCCGCGCAGGCTGCTATGAGCTTATGCTCGACCGCCTTCGCGTCGTCTGCGCCGAGTGGGAGGATCAAGCTCCGTATTCGCGAGTCCGGATGGGGGCGACCGTATTGGAGACGCTCGTCTTGTGGAGCCGCGAGCTAGACCGCGGGCAAGAAACGGATGTGTCGCTGCAGCATATAGAAAAGATGAAAGCCTATATTCAGTCCCATTATCGCGGCAAAATAACGAAGGAAACGCTCGGCGACCATATCGGCAGAAGCCCCAATCATACGGCCGCCCTCTTCCGCCGAGTCACCGGGCAGACCATTAGCGACTATGTCCACGCCGCGAGAATGCGAACGGCTTCCTACATGTTAAGCGAATCGCTGCTTTCCATTGCGGAAATCTCGGATTATTTGGGTTACGCGGACGTGTCCTATTTTCAGAGAATTTTTAAACGCGCTTGGGGCTGCTCGCCATCCCGATATTTATCTGAGCGCCGAGTACGGGTATAATAGATTCTCAGACTTATGCGGGGAGAGATTATTGATGACATCCATTCCATCGGCAACAAGCGACGGCATCCTGCGTTCCGTATGCCCGTTCGACTGTCCGGACACCTGCAGCCTCCATGTTACGGTCCAAAACGGCAAAGCAACGAGCGTTGCCGGCGATCCGAACCATCCCGTTACCAAAGGAGCGATATGCAACAAGGTGCGCCAGCTTCCAGACCGCGTGCACCATCCCGATCGGCTGCTGCAGCCGATGAGACGGACCGGTCCGAAGGGCGAATTGCAATTTGAACCGATCAGTTGGGACGAAGCCTATGACGAAATCATAACGCGCATGAAAGGCTTGATCCGAGACTACGGCGCGGAATCGATCCTGCCGTACAGCTTTTATGGCAATATGGGGGTCTTGAATGCGGAAGGCATGGACCGCCGATTTTTCCACCGTCTCGGCGCGTCGAGACTGGATCGCACGATCTGCAACGCCGCGGGAGCGGCCGGTTACAAATATACGATGGGCGGATCCGTCGGCGTCGACCCCGAAGACACCGTGCACGCCAAGCTGTTCCTCGTCTGGGGCTGCAATCTCGTCTCGACGAATATGCATCAGACGATGTTGGCGACCGAAGCGCGCAAAAACGGAGCAAAGATCGTTCACATCGACGTGCATCGCAACCGCACCTCGACATGGGCCGATGAATTCGTCCATGTCCGCCCGGGTTCGGACGGCGCTCTCGCGCTGGGCATCATTCATCTGTTAATCCGCGACGGACTCGTCGACGAAACGTTTGTCGGCGAACATACGGTCGGATACGCGCAGCTCGCGCGGGAAGCGGAAACGTATACGCCGGAGGTCGTATCGGAATTAACAGGCGTTCCGGCGGATCGCATCGAATGGCTGGCCCGCCTGTACGGCACGACGTCGCCTGCGTTCATCCGAATCGGCAACGGCTTGCAGCATCATGATAACGGCGGCATGATCGTCCGCACGATTGCTTGCCTCCCTGCGCTTACCGGACAATGGAACAAGCTTGGCGGCGGCGCGATGAAGGGCAACAGTTGGTATTCGCGGCTTCATAACGATCGGTTGGAGAGGCCGGACTTGTTGCCCGATCCGGGCGTGCGGACGATCAACATGAACCAACTCGGCGATGCGCTAACAAATCTGGAGCCCCCGGTTCGAATGTTGTTTGTGTACAATAGCAATCCGGCCATCGTTGCCCCCGATCAGGTTAAAGTTCGCAAGGGGTTGCTCCGCGACGATCTGTTTACCGTCACGCACGATTTATTTCTTACGGATACGTGCAAATATGCGGACATCGTCTTGCCCGCCACCTCGAGCTTGGAGAATTTGGACTTATACACCTCTTACTGGCATCTATACGTTCAACTTGGGGAGCCGATCCTGCAGCCCGCGGGGGCCAGCAAGTCGAACTTCACGCTGTTTAAGGAGCTTGCGCTCCGAATGGACTTCGAAAGAGAGCTGTTTGATTTGACGGAGGAACAAATGATCGACGAAGCGCTCGACGCCGACCTGAATCCCATGCTGGAAGGCATCACGTTCGAGAGCTTGCGGGAGAACGGCTACATGAAAGCCGGCGGCAACAAGATCGTACCGTTGACCGAACGGATTCCGACGCCATCCGGCAAGATCGAGCTGTATTCGGAAGCGATGCTGGCAGCAGGATTGCCAGCCGTGCCCACGCATACGCCGCTTAGAGAAGACTCGGATCTTCCGTTCTGGCTGACGACCGGACCGAACCATAGCTTTATCAATTCCAC
>JAQSXN010000510.1 GCA_029256665.1 Paenibacillus sp. | reverse complement strand
AGATCTGTGGCCGGCTAACGACGCGTTCCCCGAGCGCAAATACGGCGCCGCATGGACGCTGCCTTTCGAGACGGGTTCGCAAGCGAACGTTATTTTCCAGAAGACGCAGGACATCATGAAGAAACGTATTCCAGAAGCGATCCTGGCGAAGCCGGCAGACTTCGACAAAGTCTACGACGCTTTCCTGAAGGATCTGGACGATGCGGGGGTAGCGAAGCTGAACGAAGAATTCTCCCAAATGGTCAAAGACCGCGTAGCGCTTTGGTCCAAATAATAGCGTTTTCCAAACAAGTCAAAAAGAGCCCAATCGCTGGGCTCTTTTTTGCGTGGTAAGGGTTGTTTGCGGACATGCCGCCGGAACGGACCAAATTCGATTTCCGGCTCACTTGCGTCCGTACAGTTGAACGTCGATCGTATCGGTGCCGCGGTTGCAGCGCCTCGCTACCCGTTCCGCATACGCTCGGATGTTGACGTAGTCGCCCGGGACGGCATACGTGCCCGTGTAGGTTTGACCCGGTGCGAGTTCTACCCGGGCAAGCCTATAAGACGTTTGGCCGTTCTGCGTGCTTAGCAAGGAGACATAGACGCTTGTCGCGGACATGCCGCGGTTCGTCGCGAACAGACGGAGCATCGCGTATTCTCTGACGTCGATGCCGGGATCGTGATGATGGTGCCCGTCATGATTATGGTGATGATGGTGGTGGTGATGGTCTTGCTGCGTCAGGACTCTGCTGCTGCCCGTACGAAGCGCTACGCCTGCCGCCGGCGTGCTGTACAACAATTTGTTTTTGGCCATGTGAGGAGATCACCTTCCTATTGGTAAAGTACTATATGCTATGAATGTTCCCTAGCAATTGCTTGTACTTATGACCGAGGGCGATCTATCACGGTAGCCGGATAAACTGAGAGAGTAGAGTCTAAGATTCGCAAGTTATCGGTGGGTAATGACCTTGTCGATCATGCCGTATTCGAGCGCTTCTTGCGCCGACATGAAGTAGTCCCGGTCCATGTCGCGCTCGACTCGCTCCAGCGGCTGTCCCGTTCGTTCCGCCGTGATCTGGTTCAGCTTCTCCCGCGTGTTCAGAATATGTTTGGCCGAAATCGCGATGTCGCTCGCCTGTCCGCGAGTTCCGCCATGGGGCTGATGAATCATGATCTCGCTGTTCGGCAGCGCGAACCGTTTGCCCTTCTGGCCAGCAACCAGCAGAATAGCGCCAAAGGATGCGGCGAAGCCCGTGCAGATGGTGCTGATCTCCGGCTTGACGTATTGCATCGTGTCGAAGATCGCGAGACCGGCCGTCACGGAGCCGCCAGGGCTGTTGATATACATGTGGATGTCCTTGTCCGGGTCTTCGGCCGCGAGGAAGAGCAGCTGCGCGATAATGCTGTTGGCTACCGCGTCGTTGATCTCGGAGCCGACAAAGACGATGCGGTCCTTGAGCAAGCGCGAATAAATATCGTACGATCGTTCTCCGCGGCTGCTTTGTTCGACGACGTAAGGAATCGGAATGTTCATGTGGATGCCTCCTAAGGTTGGTGGATGGGATTACGATTGGTAAACGGTTCGAAACGCTGGAAGGATACGCGGAAAAGAGGTAGGATAAAAGAATAAAGACAGAGTAACTTTGGCGCGCGGTCATTCGTTTACCTCATAAGGACGATATTGGCTTGCGGGGCGGAGTGGCGCCGGCAAGCGAGGGAGGCGGAATATGAAAACGAAGATTGGCTTGGACATAGAGAAGCCCGAGGGCCTGGAAGAGCAATTGGAGCAGGGGCATTTGCAAGTGCAGGAGAGCTTGGAAGCTCGGTTGGGGCAGGGGCATGTGCAAGTGAAGGAGCACTTGGAAGCTCGGTTGGAGCAGCTTCAGTCTGCGCTCTATCGATATTGTTTGTCGTTGACGGGATCCGTGCAAGACGCCGAGGATCTTTCCCAGCACACATGGGTGAAGACGATTCGGCGGCTCGCGGAGCATGGGCATGCCAATCCGGAAGCCTTCCTGCTGCGGGTGGCCAAGAACGGCTGGATCGACGAATGCCGGCGGAGAAAAGGGCTGCGGGAGCGGCTTCAATGGCTGAGCGAGCTTGGCGGGCCAGGGCTCGAGAGCGAGCGGCCCGAAGCGGAACGCGCGATCGCCGCGCTGGTACGTCATCTGTCGCCGATCCAGCGAACGGTGTTCCTGCTGCGCGATGCGCTCGGCTACTCTATAGCAGAAACGGCTGAGCTGCTGGGATCGAGCGAAGGCGCCGTGAAGGCGGCGCTGCATAGGGCTCGCCGCGCGCTTGCGGATGTTCGTGAAGCGTGCAAGCGGGATCGCCTTGATGCCGAGCCCGAAGGATGGTTGGACGCGGAAGCGGAGGAGCTGGCGCGCCAAATTTTGCAGGCATACTCGGAGGGCAGAACCGCGGAGCTGATCGCGCTGGTTCAATCGCAGCCGGCCGGGAGCGACGGCTTGCTCGTCGTGGGACATTACGCGCAAGGCGCGATGGGGCAATCGAGCGCGTCGCTCGGACCGCAAGCTTCGTTTGCGCAGGGCAGGTCGCCATTTGGAACGCAGGCTTCGGTTGCGTATGGCATGTCGCTATTTGGAACGCGGCCTTCGGATGCGTATGGCATGCCGGCATATGGAACTCGGGCTTCGAACGGGTACGGCATGTCGGCTTGATCCGAGACGGTCTGAGAGTCTGCGAATTACCCCGGACGCACATCAATTACATCAAGAATAGGAACCGTGAGTATGAACAAGTGGATATTTTTTGACGTGGACGATACGCTGTATGATCATCTGATTCCCTTCCGAAAAGCTGTTGCAGGCTGGGTTGGGGCGCGAGAGGACTTCCCATTCGAAGAAGCGTACCATCGACTCCGCTATTATAGCGACATGTTGTCGCTAGAGCTGGGAGGCGCCGGCGCGATGGAAGCGGGAGCCTCGACGGAATGGATGAGATGGCGAAGATTCCAGCTAACGCTGGCGGAGTTCGGCATTATGCTTAGCGAAGGGGAAGCGGCGGAGGTGCAGAAGGCATACATCGGCTGCCAATACGACATCGACATGCTGCCGGGGGCGCGCGAGCTACTGGCGGAGCTTGGCGCCCGGGGCGTCGGCGTCGGTTTGATCACCAACGGAGCCGGACCGCATCAGAGACGCAAGATCGAAGCGATGGGGTTGGAACGGCTCGTCGAGCCGAATCGCATCTTCATTTCGGGCGAAGCGGGTTGGGATAAGCCGGATGCCCGATTATTCCGCCACATTAACGAGGCGACCGGCTCGTTGCCGGATCAATGCGTAATGGTAGGCGACTCCTGGCGCAACGACGTCATCGGCGCGCTCAGAGCTGGCTGGGCCGCGGTATGGTTCAATCATCGCGGAGCCATACCGGAGACAAATGAAGAGCCTCATCATATCGTCGCTAATTATGACGAGCTGACGGCTTTGTTCGCGAAAACGCCGCAGGCGCTGAGGAGGTAGCTCTCAAATACAGTGCCTCATTCGGAGTGCTTTTAAGGTGCTGAGTAATGAAGTTAGGTATGAAATTTCATATCCAGAGGAGAGTTAGCGCGGCTGAGAACGCGATTGTGTATGAAATTTCTTATCCAGAGGAGAGTTAGCGCGGCTGTGTACGCGGTTGAGTATGAAATTTCATATCCAGAGGAGAGTTAGCGCGACTGTGTACGCGGTTGAGTATGAAATTTTAT
>JAQSXN010000509.1 GCA_029256665.1 Paenibacillus sp. | reverse complement strand
CCCAATGTCATGGCGCTGCTCCGATTGTCCGAACGGTCACATGGCGATTCCGAGGCAATCAATGACGGATCGGCCTCCGTGACTTACCGGAAGCTGCTGGCCGAGTGCATCCGGCTGTCCGCCGAGTTAAAGCGGCGTTACTCGTTGACGGCCGGCACGAAGGTGGGGCTCGCAGGCCGGAATCGGTTGTCGCTCGTGCGAGCCATATTCGCCGTCTCGGCGACCGGGGCGGATCTCTATTTGCTTCATCCGGAGCTTAGCCGAAGCCAGTTGGCGGCAATGGCGGAGGACGCCGGCCTCGCGCTGCTCCTATTCGACGGGGAGGAGCTGGAGCCGTTGTCCGACCTCGTTTCTTGCCAAACCCTGAGTTTGGCCGACGCGACGGAATGGACGACGAACATGGAGCCGCCTTGGGATGAACCTGCCCCCACAAAGGCCGCCTCCGGACGGATCATGCTGCTTACGGGCGGCACGACGGGCCGCTCCAAGCGGGTGCCGCATCAGCCGTCGCTGCTTCGTTATTTGCCGCCGTTTCATGCGCTTCTGACGAAGCTGCCGTATCTGACAAGCCGGACCGTCTATATCGCGACTCCGATCGCCCACGGATACGGAATCGCCAATCTGTTCTTGTTTATCGCGCTGGGCTACAAAATTTGTTTGTCCCCGCGGTTCGACGCGGCAGGCGCATGCCGGCTCGTCGACGAACATCGGGTAGAAGTCGCGACGGTCGTCCCGGTCATGCTGCGCAAGATGCTGCGGCACGATCAGTCCGCACTGCGTTCGCTTCGTTGCATCGCGTCCGGCGGCGCGGAGCTGAGTCCCAAGTTGGCTGAAGAGACCATGAACCTGCTAGGCGACGTCGTATACAATCTGTACGGCACGACGGAAGGCGGGTTAACGACGATCGCGACGCCGCTCGAGTTGAAGACATCGGCGGGTACGATCGGCCGGGTCATTGCAGGCGTGCCGCTTCAGGTGCTCGATCGGAGCGGCGCCAAGGCGCGGGACGGCTCGGCGGGACGGATGTGCATACGCGCCGGACGTTCGCTGCCGATGAGCCGTGGCGCCTGGATCGATACGGGGGATATCGGCATCCGCGAGCCGACGGGCTTATACAGGCTTTGCGGCAGAAGCGACGACATGATCGTCTCCGGCGGCGAGAACGTATATCCCGCCGATGTCGAGCAAGCCATCGCGGAGCATCCCTTGATCGAGGAGGCAGCCGTTATAGGAGCGACCGACGAGCTATTCGGCCAGCGGCTGATCGGGTTCGTTCAACCCGTTCGGGATGCGGCCCTGACGGCATCCGAATGTTTGGAGTGGCTCCGGCCACGGGTGGCGAGGTATCAAATGCCGAGGGAAATCGTCGTCATGGACGAGCTACCTTATACGCCTGCGGGCAAGCTGGACAAGAAGAGGCTAAGGGCGATCGGAAAATAAATATTTCAAAAATATCGCCGAAAAAGACGTCTCGCTGAAATAAAATGACGGAAAGCGGCAGTTTCGCTGCATTTTTTGTTATACTGATGAAGCCGGTGGCGGCATAAATCCCCCCCGGTCATCGAAGAGGAAAAGAAGGGATGTTCCCGTGCAAGGCCAGTCAACCAGACTACGCAATCGAAGCGTGGCCTTATTAAACCGCTATTTCAGCGGAAGCTCCATGGATTACAAGCAGATATTCGCCATTATTATTCCGATCTTCGTCGATTCGGCCTTTATCGTTCTTATGGCGATTCTGAACACGGCATTGGTCAGTTCGTCCGGCGTAGCGGCGGTCAGCGCCGTCAGCATGGTCGATTCCGTCAATATGTTCATCATCAGCATGTTCGTCGCCATCGCCACGGGCGGAACGGTGATCGTCGCCCAATACAAGGGCAGCGGCAACGAGGAGATGGTGTCGAAGGCCGCGTCGCAATCGATCTCGGCCGTTGCGGTTTTATCTTTGATCATAAGCGCGCTGGTTATCGTTTTCCATTCGTCCGTGCTGGATTTCCTCTTTGGTGGAGCGGACCCGGAAGTACTGCGCAGCGCGAAAATATTTTTGATCGGCAGCTGCATCTCCTATCCGTTCTTCGCCATCTATCAGGCGGTTAGCGGAGCGCTGCGCGGCGTCGCGGAGACCAAAGCCTGTCTCATGTTGTCGCTGATCCTCAATGTATCGTATCTTTTGCTCAATATCGCGCTTATCAAAGGATTCGATCTTGGCGTCCTCGGACTGTCGATTTCGCTTATCCTCGCGCGCGTATTCGGCATGGCCGTAGCCATTGCCTACCTTGTCCGCTACAATCAGTCGCTGCGGTTCAAGCTCAAGCATCTGCTGCAGACCCACCTATCGTTATTGCGCAAAATCATGTACATCGGCCTTCCGTTTGCCGCCGAGCAAATGTTTTTTAACGGTGGCAAGCTGCTGACGCAGACGTTTATCGTTCAACTCGGGACCATGGCCATAACGGTCAACGCGATCGCCGGCTCGCTCTCCATGCTGTTCCAGATCGGCGGGGTGGCGCTCGGAGCCGCGATCGTCACGGTAGTGGGGCAATCCATCGGCCGCAAAAACATCGAAGACGCGAGGAAATTCGTTTCATCGTTCCTTATGCTGTCCAACGTCTTTTTTGTCGTCATTACGGTCATTCTGCTTGCGATTTTCCCGCTGCTCGTCCACCTGTATGCTCCTCCCGAGAATATCGTACCGGATATTTTCGCGCTGACGCTGCTCATTTCCATCACGCAGCCGCTGCTTTGGTCGCTCAGCTTCATATTGCCTTCCGCGCTTAGAGCGGCGGGCGATTCGAAGTTTACGTCGATTACCTCGCTGCTGACGATGTGGCTGTTCCGCATCATTCTCGGTTACGTTCTCGGCATTACGCTCGGTTTCGGCCTGATGGGCGTATGGGTCGCGATGGTGGCGGAGTGGGGCGTGCGCGGAATCGCGTTCTACTGGCGATTCAAGGGCGATAAGTGGTACAAGCATAAGTTGATCTAGCTTGAGCAGCCCCCTGGAGAGCACTGCAAAACGAATACAGTTTCTGTAAAACGCAACCCAGTACCGCGTCGGTACTGGGTTTGTTGTATACTGGAGAACCATGAAGCAGCTGGAAGAGAAGCAGCAAATCATTTTTCGATTACAAAGAACGTATCGCCATGACGGAAGAAGAAATCATTACTGCTCGAATGGTAAAGCTAATAGAGCAAAAGCAGCCCACCCTCGGATGAGGATGGACTGCTTTTTTCATATCAAGGGTGCCCATTTTTCCAGTTCGAAGTACTTCATGTGGTAAAGGAAGGCTTTTGCAGTGCTCACCGTTTTGGGGTACTCGAAATCAATCTGAGCCAGCAGTCCATCGCATCGTATTTCAAAATGTCATCTGCCTACGTCGGCCGCATATTCCGGATAAACGTGGCTTTCGGGGAGGAGAGGAAGCTGAGCAATCTATCTAATTCGATACAAAATACAAATCCTGTTATTCGACTTTGTACTTTGACTTCGTTTTGGGATTGCTGATGCGGATGGAAATTTGACAGAATGAATATCGCAAGGACACACAAAATCGCAAGAAAGGCGTGATGTGATGAAGAAGAGGCTCGCGGTTAGGTAAGAAATCTCTCTGTAAGCGTTTTATTGTTTGTTATCTTTGAATTCATTCTAATAAGAAGAGGTGAATGATCATTTTTAACATTCCAAAGAAAAAATTTATGGTTGTTTT
>JAQSXN010000508.1 GCA_029256665.1 Paenibacillus sp. | reverse complement strand
CTGATGCCGTTTCTGTGGATGCTGTCGGCATCCTTCAAGATCGAAGCCGAAGTGTTCGCGTATCCCATCAAATGGCTGCCCTCGCAGTGGAATGCGATCGAGAATTATAAGGAAGTATGGGTGGGACAGTTCCCGTTCTACAAATACTACTGGAACACGGTAAAGGTAACGGTCGCGACGACGGTGCTCTCGTGCATCGTCTCCGCGCTTGCGGCTTACGGCTTCTCCAAGATTCAATTCGGGGCCAGCAAATATTTGTTCCTGATCGTGCTCGCGACCTACATGATTCCGCAGCAAGCGATTCTCGTGCCGCAGTTCATCCTGTACCGACAAATCGGCTTCTTCGACAGCCATCTCGGCCTTATCCTGCTAGGCAGCTTCAGCGTGTTAGGCACCTTTATGCTAAGGCAGTTCTTTATGGGCATTCATAAGGTATTTATTGAATCGGCCAAAATCGACGGCGCCGGACACTGGCGGATCTTTTGGCGCATCGCCTTCCCGCTTATTCGTCCGGCCATCGCCACTTACGCGATCCTGCGTTTCATCTGGACATGGAACGACTATCAGAATCCGCTGATCTTCCTGCGGACGGACGCGCTGTATACGATTCAACTGGCGATGCAGAAGTTCACGACGATCAACGGCGAATTTTATTCCTTGATGATGGCGGCTGCCGTGTCGGCGATCTTGCCGCTGCTGATCATGTTCGTCATCGGACAGAAAAGCGTTATCGAAGGGATCGCGCTTGGCGGGGTGAAAGGTTAAATGGGCGACCGCGCCTCAGAGGTAGGTTTTAACGCCAATCAACTGATGTGGTGTAAAAACCTTTATCGAAGTCATTCGAGGATGAGCGACCGCGCCTCAGAGGTAGGTTTTAACGCTAATCAACTAATGTGGTGTAAAAACCTTTATCGAAGTCATTCGAGGATGGGCGACCGCGCTTCAAAGGTAGGATTTATCGCCAATCAACATTTCATATCAAATTTATATTTGATATTTTGAAATGTTGATGTGGTAAAAATAGTCGTATTTGTAGTCAAGATAGTAGTATAGAGCGTCCGGGAGCGGTTGCTACAATAGAGTCAAGAAAGCGGATACAAGCGGGATAACGGCGGATAGGCCAGCTTTCTGTAGTATAGTGGAGATATATCAAGGAGGGGTACGGATGTTAAAAGGGAAAAAGGCGTTATTCGTGCTTGCGTTGTCGGCGGTCGTGGGATTGACGGGATGCGCGGGCAACAACGGCGGCAACAACGGCAACGCGTCGGGGAACGGGGGCGCGTCGACGGCGCCGACGGAGTCGCCGAAGGCGGCGGATGAGCAGGTGACGATTCAGCTTCATACATTCGGCAACGAAGCCACGTACAATTGGCAGAAGACGGTGGCTGCTTTCGAAGAGAAATTCCCTAACATTAAAGTAAACGTAAACGTGCTGAGCGAAAAAGGCGATACGCAAGAAGCGCTCCAAAAGCTGGATCTCGCGGCATCCTCCGGCGAAACGATGGACGTCGTCATGTTCTCCGATCCGGCAAGCTACGCGCAGCGCGTAGGTCTCGGCATGGTAGCGCCGCTTGACGAGTTTATTACGGCGGAAGGCTTCAAGGTAAGCGAGGATTACAAGGTAGACACGACGCTTAACGGCAAAATCTACGCGCTGCCCGGCAAGTTCAACCCATGGTACGTGCTCCTGAACAAAACGGATCTGGACAAAGCCGGCCTTGAAGTGCCGACCGACTGGACATGGGACGACTTCACGGCGTACGCGAAGAAGCTCACGACCGGCGAAGGCGCGGGCAAGCATTACGGCACGTATTTCCACGGACCGCAGAACGGCGGCTGGATGGAGTTCATGAAGCTGGCGCTGGCGAACCAGGCCGATAATACGGAATTCCTCAAGGAAGACGGCACGATGAACTTCGACAATCCGCTGTTCCGCAAGACGCTCGAGCTTCGCGTGCAGATGGAGAAGGAAGACCAGTCCGCGACGCCTTACACCGATATGCTGTCCCAGAAGCTGCATTACCGCAACCAGTTCTTCAACCAAGCCGTCAGCATGATCATGATCGGGAGCTGGATGAACACCGAGCTGGGCGGCACGGATCAATTCCCGCTTAACTTCGACGTCGCGGTCGCTCCGATTCCGAAGAACAGCGCATCGGACGAAGGCGGGTACACGATGGTCACGACGGACTACGTGTCCGTGGCCGAAGCTTCCAAGAATAAAGAAGCGGCTTACCAATTCGTGCGCTGGTACACGACGGACGGCCAGATCGCGCAGGGCAAAAACATTCCGGCATGGAACGGCGTGGACCAAACGCAGTTGGAAAGCATCATCGACATTATTCTAAGCGGCACCAAAAATCCGGAGAAGGTTGACAAGGCTTCGCTCGTGAGCACGCTCTCGAACGCCAAGTCCTCGAAGATCATTCCGCCGGTAACGTATCAGTCGGAGATGTACAAAGTGATCAACGAGGAATACGAGAAGCTGATCTACGGTCAGCAGGACGTCGACCAAGTGATCGCGACCTTGAACGAGCGCGTGCAGAAAATTATCGATGCGAACAAGTAATAGGCTATACTTGTAGGAAACGAATAGCGAGAGGTGCAGGGTTACGTGCTGCGCCTCTTTTTTAAGTATAAGAAACGCTCGTCCGCTCTGACAGGAGGAAACTACGCATGCCAATCCCGCCCAAGCCATGGTTATGGTCCCGATCGTTCCGCTTCCGCCTGATGGTGACCGCCGTCGTCTGCATTCTCGTGCCCGCGTTTATTACGCTGGCGATCTATAACATGCTGACCAAGGACGCCGTCAAAGAAGAGGCTGTCGTGCAAGCCAGCCAGAAGCTGCAGCTGGTGGACGGTTACGTTGGCAACCTGTTCGACGAAATGCTCGCGATTGCAAACAGGATACAAAACGATTCTTCGGTTAGCGTCGTGCTCAAAGAAATCGCCAACGGCAAGACGTACGGCGGACCGAACGGCGAATACGAACGTTTCCTGGATCAGTCCAACATTTTGAGCAAAATCGATTTTTTGACCATTCAGGGCGATTCCGCGTACGTGACGATTCTTCTGAAGGACGGCACCAAATTTACGAATTACAACCTTTCGGACTTCGATCCCCTTAAGCTGAAGGAGGAGCCTTGGTTCGGTCGTCTGGACGGACTGACCGGCCTTCAATCGCTGTGGATCGGCACGTCGCCGACCGTTTTTCCCGTCGAACGGGTGAACAGCCCGTATCAAATCTCGATGGCGAGGACGCTGCGCGCGGGCGTGAGACCGTACGGCTATGTGTTTGTCACGATTATGGAAAAGGGCGTCAGCGGCATTTTCAATCGATTGGCGGAGGGACAGGAAACGATGCTGCTCGACGGCGGCGGGCGCATCATGTCGCATCTCGACAAAAGCCGAATCGGGGAACGTTTTACGCATGAAGAAAACCAGGAATCGGCCTCCAGGCCGGACATCGTGAACGTCGGGAACGAAAGCTATATTCTCGCTTCGCAGAAGCAGAAGCTGACGGGCTGGGAGCTGGTTTCCTTGACGCCGTATAAACAAGCCGTGTTCAAGCTCAATTCTATCTTTAATCGAGTCGCCGTGCTTCAGCTTCTCTCCTTTATCGTCTTTGTGCTGCTGTTTCTCTACATGCTCGGCACTTTCACCAGGCCGCTCGTGCGGCTGGGCAAGATGGCGGAGACGGTGCAGCGCGGC
>JAQSXN010000507.1 GCA_029256665.1 Paenibacillus sp. | reverse complement strand
GACAGCCTGGACGAGGTAGCGGAGCGCGTAGACGCTTGGATGCTGGAGGTCGTTGACGGCAGAACCCGGGAAGCCCTGTTTGGCAGGCTAGTCGCATATGGCAAACCTATCTTTGTAGACAAACCCTTTTCGCTAGACAGCAAGGCTGCCGCGCGAATGATGAATCAGGCCGATGTAGCAGGCGTTCCCGTGATGAGCTGCTCCGCGCTGCGTTATGCCGGCCGATTAATGGAGACACTGGACGATTCGGCTCTCGGCATCATCGAAGGCGCGGATTTCCACGGGCCGATGGAGCTGGAGCCGACCCAGCCGGGATACTTCTGGTACGGCATTCATACGGCGGAGATGTTGGTTCGGACATTAGGCTCCCGTTGCATCGCCGTCACCGCGAAGCGAACGGACACGAGCGACATCGTTGTCGGAGAATGGGAGGATGGTCGGATCGGCACGGCCAGGGGCTTTCGGACGGGGAACGAACGGTTTGGCGGCATGGTTCACCGAGATCGCGGCACGATCCAAATAGACGATATGTCAGCCGGCACGCCGTATCTAGTCACTTTGATGAATGAGATTGTCGCCTTCTTCAGCAGCGGCGTATCTCCCATCAAGCGGGAAGAGACGGTAGCGATCATCCGGTTTCTCGAAGCGGCCAACGAAAGCGTAGAGAGCGGAAGACGCGTCGTCCTATAGATAGAGGCCCACATTGCGTCGTTTACCGCTTTGCAACAATTAAGATCATTAACAGATATGCGGGTGCTCGAATTAATGCAAGGTTTCGCAAGCACGGGCGATTGTAAGGCGCTGTCCATACGCCGTATCGTTAGCGGTACAGACAAGGAAGCAGATCAGACAGGAGGATAAGGAATGGCGCAATTCGCAAGCAGATTCAACCGAAGCAAATACCTGCTTCTATTATTTCTACCCGCGCTTGTTTACTACATCATGTTCAAGTACGTTCCGATGTTCGGCATTTTGATTTCGTTCAAGGATTACAACGCGTTTAAGGGCGTATGGGAAAGCGAATGGGTAGGGCTCAAATATTATACGCTGTTTTTCGAGAGCCCCGACTTTCTGAAGCTTCTGCGCAACACCATTCTGCTAGGCTTCTATAAGATCATTTTCGGATTTCCCGCGCCGATCATTCTGGCGCTTCTGCTAAACGAGGTCAGGCTGCAAGTCGTGAAGCGCGTGGCGCAATCGATCAGCTATCTGCCTCACTTCATCTCCAACGTGGTTGTTGTCAGCATGATGTTCCTGTTCTTGTCCCCTTCTAACGGGATCGTGAACAACGTCGTCGAGTGGCTCGGCTACGAATCGATTAACTTCATGCAAGACGAGAATTACTTCAGGGCGTTGTACGTGCTCTCCGACATTTGGCAGCATATCGGCTGGGAGACGATCATCTACCTAGCCGCGCTGAGCGCCATCGATCCTCAATTATATGAAGCCGCGAGAGTCGACGGAGCAAACCGCTGGCATCAGCTTCGCCATATTACGATACCCGGCATCAGCTCGGCGATCATTATTTTATTCATCCTGAATATCGGCCAAGTGCTTGATATCGGCTTCGAGAAGGTGTTGCTCATGCTGAACCCGTCCATCTACAATACGGCGGACGTCCTGAGCACCTACGTCTTCCGAACGGGGATCCAATCCATGAATTACAGCTATGGCACGGCGATCGATCTATTCACGAGCATCGTCAACCTGACCTTCATTCTTAGCGCGAACTGGATCAGCCGCAAAGTCAGCAGCACCAGCTTATGGTAGGAAGGGAGAACAAGCATGAAAGCTAAATTTACGATTTTCGACGCCGTCATCTACTTCGTGATCGCTTGCGTCGTCCTATCCGCCTTGTACCCGTTCGTCTATATGATCGCCGTTTCGCTTAGCGGCACGGTTCCGGTGCTTAGAGGCGAGGTGTTCTTGTGGCCTAAGGAATGGACGCTTAATACGTATAAGGCCGTCTTTGACAATCCCGATATCGGCCAAGCCTATATCAATACGATTATATATACCGTGCTCGGCACGACCCTCTCGTTGTTCGTAACGGCGGCAGGCGCGTACGCGCTATCGAAGAAAACGATGCTGTTTCAGCGTCCTTTCATGATTATGATCGTGATCACGCTATTTTTCAGCGGGGGCATGATTCCGACGTTCCTCGTCGTCAAGAGTTACAGCTTGATCGATACGATCTGGGCAATGGTCATCCCGACGGCCGTCAGCTCCTGGAATTTCATCGTCATGCGAACGTTCTTCATGGGCATGCCGCAAGAAGTGGAGGAGTCGGGCAAAATCGACGGATTGACGGACATCGGCATTTTCTTCCGGCTGGTGCTGCCGTTATCCAGCGCGATCATCGCTACGATCGGCTTGTTCTACGGCGTTGCGATCTGGAACAACTTTTTCTCCGCGCTTCTGTATTTGCGCGACGCGGATTTGCTTCCGCTCCAGGTCATTATCCGCAACATGGTGCTTCAAGGCGCAGGCGGCGCGAACGGCGCGGGCAATATCGGCGGCGATACGTTAATCGTCGACGAGTCGCTCAAGTACGCCACGATTATCGTGACGACGGTTCCCATTCTTTTGGTCTACCCGTTCCTCCAGAAGTATTTTGCAAAAGGGGCGCTTATCGGGTCGGTCAAAGGTTAATATAGAAGTCATGGGAAGCAACAAAGGCAAGCGGGCAAGGAAAGGCGTTATAACAAACCAGGGAAAGTGGGGCAAAACATGAAGAAAAAATGGTCGACGGTAATGCTTGCGACGGTGCTTGGATCGAGTCTGGCGCTTGGCGCTTGTTCGGGCAACAACAACGGGGGGAATACGCCGGATGTCAGCGCGTCCGCCAAGCCCGGCGACGGGACGAGCGCGACGAGCGAGCCGCTCAAGGAAACGACGCTGTCGTTCTTGAATTACAGCAATCCAAGCTGGCCGTACGACGAGAATTGGATGGTATGGGACATGATCAAGGAGAAAACGGGCGTAACGCTCGATATTCAGCTCCCGTCCGGCAATCTGCTCGAGGATGCCATCAGCCTGGCGGTGGCCGGCGGCGAAATGCCCGATCTGATGTGGATTCAATCGAAGGCGGCGGCGGACAAGTTCGGTCAGCAAGGCGCACTGATTAATCTGCTGGATTATGTAGATCAAATGCCGAACTTTAAAGCTTTTATGGAAAAGTATCCGCAAGAAGTACAAAACTTTATCTCCGCGGATGGCAAAATGTACATGACGCCAAACCAAGGCATCGGCGAGACGAACCGCCGCGTGTGGATGTACCGCGAAGACATCTTCAAGAAGCATGGACTTGAGCAGCCCAAAACGTGGGACGAGCTGTACACGGTTCTGAAGTCGCTCAAGGAAGCCTACCCGGACAGCTACCCGCTTACGGTGCGCAACGGCCTTCGGTACTTCTACGACTTCGGCGCGGGCTTCAACGTATCGGCCGACGTAGAAGCGGCGAAAGCAAGCGTCATATTCGACTCCGCCGCCGGCGAGTGGAAGTACGCGGCCATTGCTGACGAATACAAGACCATGCTTGAATACTTCAGCAAATTTTATAAAGAAGGACTAATACCGAAAGACTTCCTGACGATCGATACGAAGATGTGGCAGGATATCGTCTCGACGGACCGCGCGTTCGTAACGCTCGACTATATCGGGCGAATCGACTTCTACAACAACGCGCTGCGTCCCGCGAACCCCGAGTTCAACA
>JAQSXN010000506.1 GCA_029256665.1 Paenibacillus sp. | reverse complement strand
GGCGTACCGAGCAAGGCGGCCGCGAGCAGCGACGCCGTCAACTTTTTGTTCACCTTCATATTCATTCAATCCCCTCTCCATGCGTAGTGGCGGTCAGAATTGCAGCGCCGGCATTGGCTGCTTCACTCCCTTGTTCAAGCTGGGACGTCCGACCGAATAATAAACAAATCCTGTGCCAAGCAGTTCCTTCTCCTGGAACACGTTGCGGCCGTCAATGAGAACCGGCCTGTGCATTGCGGCTTGCAAGCGTCCTAAGTCCACGCCGGCGAATTCCTGCCAATCCGTGAGCAGACATAAGGCGTCCGCCCCTTGAGCGGCTTCCATGGCGTCTTTGCACCACGTCACGCCTTCCTTATTAAGCAGCTTCCGGAAGTTGTCCGAAGCGACGGGATCGTAAGCCCGCACCTTCGCTCCCGCGTCAAGAAGCCGCTCGATGATCTCCAAGGCGGGCGTATCTCTCACGTCGTCGGTATTGGGCTTGAACGCCAAGCCCCATACGGCTACGTTCAAGCCGCCCAGCTCGCCGCCGAAGATGGCGTTCAGCTTGCGAATGACGCTGAATCGTTGGTCTTGGTTCACTTCGACGACGGAACGCAGCAGCTTGAATTCATAATCCACATGGCCGGCGATTTGAATAAGCGCGTTCGTATCCTTCGGGAAGCAGGAGCCTCCGTAGCCGATGCCGGCTTGCAGGAAGGATGGGCCGATCCTGCTGTCGCAGCCCATGCCTTCCGCCACCTGGGATACGTCGGCGCCAACCTTCTCGCAAATGTTCGCAATCTCGTTGATAAACGATATTTTTGTAGCTAGAAACGCATTGGACGCGTATTTGATCATCTCCGCGCTTCGAATGTCCGTCACGATGATCCGGTCGGTAAGCGGCTTGTGCAGCTCGACCATCGCGTTCCCCGCTTCGCTGGAATCCGCGCCGATGACGATACGTTCCGGATGAAGCGTATCCTGGATCGCGGAACCCTCCCGCAGAAATTCCGGCAACGAAATGCTGTCGAAGGCGACGGAGGTCCGGGAACGGATCAAAGCGGCCAGCCGTTCGTTCGTGCCGACGGGCACCGTGCTCTTGACCGCGATGATCTTGCGGTCGTTCATCGCTTCCGCAATCTCCAGCGCCGCTTGATCGATATAGGCCAGATTGGCTTCGCCGCTCGGCAGCGGCGGCGTGCCGACGGCCAGAATGATCAATTCCGAGAGGCGGACGGCATCCCGCAAATCCGTGCCGAACGTTAACGCGCCGGCCTGCCGAACCTCCGCGATCAGCTCTTTCAGGCCGGGCTCGTAGATCGGCACGCCTCCCTCGTTCAGCATTCGGATTTTGCCCGGATCCTTGTCGACGCATATGACGTCATGTCCGAGCTTCGCATAACATACGCCCGATACGAGACCTACGTACCCGGTACCGACTACCGCGATTCTCATGGCTTTCGTCTCCTTTCAATGGGGATTGCGAACGCCGCAAAGCATCACGATCTCATCCCAGTCATATGCAAGTCTTACGATGTCTTCTTCGATCAGTTGAGTGCCGGACTGGACCTCGATGATTTCCATTTCCGTAATGGCGCGAAGGCTATGCCGGGTGCCCTGCTCGATCGTCAGCACGTCGCCCGACCGGACCTGGAACACGTGGCCGTTCATCGCCATTACCCCTTCGCCGTCAATAATCGTCCATACTTCGCTTCTAAGTTCGTGATACTGATAGCTCAAATTATGCTCCGGGGTGATGCAGATCCGCTTGGTCAGCACTTCTTTGCCATCCGGATACTTTAAATAATCCAGCACCCGGTAACGCCCCCATCTCCGCTCCTCGTACATCGGCCGCTGATCGGAATGCTTCATGACCTCTTTGATCATCGGGCTTGCCGGCTTATCGGAGACGAGGATGCCGTCCGGACTCGCGGCCACCACGACGTTGGACAGATTGATCAGCGTAATGGGAATATCCAGTTCGTTAATGACATGCGTGCCGGTGGAATTGCCGGCGATAATGCCCTTGCCGATTATGGAGGAGTTCATCTCCTCCGTCAGCGTGTTCCAAGTGCCGAGATCCTTCCACCCGCCGCTGTAAGGAAGCGCGACGATGTGAGTCGAACGCTCCACGATCTCGTAATCGAAGCTGATCTTGGGCAGCTTGCCGTATTGCTTCTGCATTTCGTCGTATTGAATGGGATAGCCGCTTGCGATAAGGACGTTGATGAGGAAATCCAGCTTGAACGCGAATACGCCGCAGTTCCAGAGCGCTTCTCTTCCGATCAGCTCGGCCGCCTCCGCCTCGGTCGGCTTTTCCTTGAAGCTGCCTACCTTCATATAACGATTGGCGCCCTCCTCTCCGGCGAATCCGTCCGGCACGATATAACCGTATTTCTCCGAAGGATAGGTCGGCTTGACGCCCATAAGCGCCAGATTGGCGCCGGATTCGTTTAATACGTGCTCCAGCTCTTTGCTAACCTCGAAGAACGACTCCTCCACGTAGGGATCGACCGGCATAACCACGATCGTCTCGTCCATGCTGACGCCCTGCACCGAATACAGGTACGTGGCGGCAAGCGCGATCGCGGGAAAGGTATCTCTCCGCTCCGGCTCGACGATCAACTCGATTTCGCTCCCGAGCTGACTCTGGATCATCTCGACCTGCGGTTTGCTGGTTGCGATATACGCGTGCTCGCGCATGCCTGCGCGCCCGATCTGGCCCCATACGCGCTTGACCATGGATTCCAATGTGCCGTCTTCGCCCGGGAGCACCTTCAGAAATTGTTTGGATCTGGAATCGTTCGACAACGGCCACAGACGTTTGCCGGAGCCGCCGGACAATAAAATGATCTTCATTCTTCTATCACGCTCCCTTTCGTTGGTTTCGCTTATGCTTGGCCGTGAAGGCGGGCCGTCTGCACGGCGCTGGTCCAAGTATGGTAATAACCCGAATTCTTGCCGTAGGAATTGTCCAGCAGCGTGTTCGGCTTGTCCATCAAGCACGATAAAATATGGCCGTGAAGCCTGGAGGTTTGAATGGAACGGTATTCGCTAAACCTGCGAATCGCCTTGTCCACCAGATAATCGCTATATTTGCCCCAGATGGCATCCATGGGCAAAATGCCGCTTCCCCGCCGCATCGCTTTGCCGATCACGCTGATCGACTTTCGCTCCACCCGGTTGTAGAGCGACCCCCAGTCCAGACAATCTCCTTCGCCGCCCAGCTCAAGCATCTCCTGGGCATTCGCCTTCTCGATGTCCGTGCGAAGGAATCGAAGCAGCTCCTTGGCCGGTTCCGCCTTGGAGGCGATCGGCCATAGCTGATGCGCCATATCCGGCGCGAGGCGGACGGAGCAGCGATGGAACTTCTTGGACGCGGCATCGTACGACTGCGGATCGCGGACGAATAGATGCAGATCGTGATGGCGATTGAACAGCTCGGCGGTACGATCGAACTCCGACTCCTTCCGGTAATAGACCGTCTGGGGGAGAATGACGACCCGGTTAGCGGGATAATCCGATACGATCTTCTCGCGCAGCCGTTGATGGACGGGGTATAAATCTCCAAAGTTGCCGCCGCCCTGCAGCACGATAATATGTTCGATCGGGATGCGAAGTCCGTCCGGGAAATCCAGCGCGCTGTACCGTGCATGAACGCGAATGCCGTTGTCGCGGAAGAAAGCCTCCGTCCCCTTCATGATCAGCAGATCGCCGCCGTTGTTGTATACCGGATAATCCACGTATTGAACCGTGGAG
>JAQSXN010000009.1 GCA_029256665.1 Paenibacillus sp. | reverse complement strand
TCCGCTCCGGACTGCTGATGCTTCCAGGTGTCGGTGCCCGGATGATCCATCCGGAATTCGTGGGCGTCGTGTTTAATCGTCCCGACCTTATATCCGGCTTCCTTGAGTAGAGACGTCAATTGGCAAACTATCGTGGTTTTGCCGGTATTTTTGTATCCCACGACTTGAATTACGGCGGGACGATGTCCTTTTCCCTCCAAGCCGGCTCGATGTTCGGCCATCATGATACCACCTTCCTCTTACTTACATTTTATCAGCCGGGTATCGCGGCTACAACGGGCATGATACAATAAGCGGAACGAGAGATGGGCTCGGATGAAACGAGGCGGGTGACGTGCATGGGGAACGAGAAAGGAACAACCGAGGGCGTGGAACGTATCGTCTCCGCCGGCAGCGACGGACGGTTCAACCGGCGGGCGATTCCGCCGGATGAGGCGCAGCGGCGAGTCGTCGCAGCCGCTGCCGCAAGGCCTGTCGGCAGCGAGCTTGCGCCGCTGGCCGAAAGCGGCGGCCGCCGCCTCGCTCGCGCGCTGAGCGCGACGAGCGACTGGCCGCCGTTCCCGCGCGCGGGGCTCGACGGCTACGCCGTGCGCGCGGCGGATACCGCGGGAGCGGCGCCGGAGTCCCCGGCGCTGCTCCGCGCGGTCGCTTCGGTCGCGGCGGGCGAGCTCGCCTCCGCGACCTTGATGCCGGGGACGGCCGCGCGAGTCATGACGGGCGCGGCCGTCCCCGAAGGCGCCGACGCGGTCGTCATGCTGGAGCAGACCGCGGAGGCGTCCCTGGCCGGGGGCGCCGCGGCGGTGCTCGTGCGAGCGGCCGCCTTGCCCGGCCAGAACGTGGCGCCCCGAGGCGAGGAGTATCGCCTCGGGAGCCTGCTGGCGGAGCCCGGCGCGGTGCTGCGGCCGGGCCACGCCGCTCTGCTCGCCACGTTCGGCTATGCCGACGTGCCGGTGTACCGGCGCCCCCGCGTGGCGATCTTCGCCACCGGCAGCGAGCTGTTGCCCGTGGCGGCGGAGGCCGCGCCGGGGCGGATCCGCGACAGCAACAGCGCGATGGTCGCGTGGATGGCGGAGCAGAGCGGCGCCGAGCCGTGGCCGTGCGGCACGCTGCCGGACGAGCTGGATGCGGTGGAGTCCGCGCTCGGGCATGCCGCGAAGGAAGCCGATCTGATCATTACGACCGGCGGCGTGTCCGTAGGCGATTACGACGTGATGGCAAGCCTGCTGCGTAAGCTGGATAAAGGGATCTCCGCGGCCGAAGAGGCGGATGCCGCCTCCGGATCGGCAGCACGCTTGGTTAAAGAAAGCGGGCTCTTGTTTAACAAAGTCGCGATGCGGCCCGGCAGCCCCACTTCGGCGGCCGTATATAACGGTAAGCCGCTGATCTGCTTGTCCGGCAATCCCGGAGCGTGCTTCGTCGGCTTCGAGCTGTTCGCGCGCCCGGCGCTGGCCGCGATGCAGGGCTGCGAAGAACCGCTGCCTCGGAGGGCGAGAGCGAAGCTCGCGGCTCCCGTTCGCAAGGGAAGTCCGCATGTACGGTTCGTGCGATCCAGGATCTTGTTCGGGGAAGACGGCGTGTTGTACGCCGAGCCGCTGGCCTTCTCCAAATCCAGCATGATGGCGTCGATCGCGGATGCGGAGGCGCTGGCGATCATACCCGCGGGTCCCGAGGGACGGGAAGCGGGACAGTGGGCGGAGATTATCCTGCTGCCCGTATAAGCGACAACGGACAAGGAAATCCTCTTTCGGAGGATGACCTTGTCCGTTGGCCGTTTATGAAGCCGTATCGGACACCGACACGATCAAATGAATTTGTTTAAGATCGATCCTCTGCTAGGAAGCGGCCAATAAAGCTGCGCGGCTCCGTAATACAGGGCATAAGGGTATGCGGCCGTGAAGGGGAGATGGAGCCAATCGGATGTTTGCTGTTGCTTCTCGGCGTATGCGACTGCATGTTTAAGTCCGTTCAACAGACCCTCCGAACCGAGCAACAGCCTTCTCAGCTTCGTCCGATCCTGCTCGGTTGCCAGCCGGCCGATAGCGTCGGTCTTGTCAGCCTCGATTCGGAAGGCCGAAACCTCGCCTCTCGCGAGACCGATGGCCGGAGCGGCTGGATGCCTCAGCGCCAGCTCGATCACTTCCCATACTTCAGGCTTTAATTGTTCCTCATATCGGCTATACACAGAAGCAAGCTCGTTCAGAATATGTTCCAGCCGAAGAAGCATGTCCTTCGTGACGGAGGAGTCCTTCCAGCCTTCCAGGCGACCTAGCTCGATCATGAGCCCGTTCAGCTCGCCTTCGGCGGATTTGGCCGTTCGCAGCCAAGCCGCGGCGCCCATGGCTGCTTGGGCTTCGATTTCCCGATAATCAAATCCCGGGACGGGTTCGGCGCGGCTGGGCTCGATCTGCTCGCGATTGCGATAAGCCGCATATCGGTTGACGGGACTGATCGGGGCGTAAGCTTGCGAGCGCTCGATCCCGCGAATGGAACGTATGTAATGGGACAATCGGGCATCCTCCTTTCGTATATGAACAAAAATTCATAATTCAATCATACTATATAACGAACACGAATGGACTCGAATGAGAGAGTCGAAACGAGGAAAATTGTTCGATATAAGGAACAACTATGTCGATTTAAGACTCTCCCTGTCGATCAAATGATCAAAAATAATAAAAAAATGTCATCGAGATCTAGCTTGCTGCCATTGAAATCCGCATGGGATCTAGCATTGGCGGCAGGATTATGGCCGTTGCTTGCGTAATTAGTAGAGACCGCTTCTTGGGAAGCGGATGAAGCTTTGGCTTGGCGGTGTTGTTTCTTACCGCGAACACTCTTCTTGTTATCATTGTTTACCGTTCGCTCAGAAGTGGCATTTTGTTCGTTGTGTTGGCCAGACCTGAACCTAAATGCTCTAGATGCCGGATCGCTCAATTCGAGACGGCCGCCCTTGCAGCTCTCCGCAATGCCGACGTATCTAAATCCATTCTTCATGACCGCGCAAACAGGCATGCCGATAATATGCTGCAAGTGATCGTCGCTCAGCGGATAGATTCGTTCCATGACTTCGCCTTCCTTTCCCTCCAGTAAATATGCTTCAGTCTATTCATGCGGGAGGGAAAGTGTCCGTCAGCCCTTATACGAACGGAGGTCATACCATGTATATACCCCGCAATTCGTTGTTGAATCTGGAGCGGAATTCTGCCGCGAATCCGAGCTCGAGACGCAGGCGGCATTCCCCGCATCGCGGCAAATTCAGCATGGCCGCGGCGGCCATCCTGCTCGTCGCGTTGCTGCTTGCCGCCGCGCTGTTGCAGAAGTCCGGACCTGAGAGCGAGCCGCTCTCCGCAAAGCCGTTGCTGCAAGACATGGATCAGCTATGGGAGTGGAACGAGCAGCTCCTCGCGGGCGGTTCGGAGGAGGCCGATTGGAGCGTGCGATGGGATGGCATCCTGACCGGGGATCAAAGTCTGACCGGCTTATCAAGAGAGTTGTTCGCGGATGCCGAAGGGAAATCGACGGATAAACAAGTGTCGCAAGGGGGCAAGTCGATAGCCGGATCGTACCCCGGGGATTGGGGCGGCCGATTGGCATTGCACGAGACGGAGCGCACGGCGAAAGGGACGGCGGTCGTCGTCTTGTTGGAGAACGAGGACGGCGCCGTATCCAGGGCGCAGTTGCGAGAAGCCGTGCAGACGATCGCGGCGGTGCTTGCGCAACATACTTCCGAAGCAAAAGCGACGATCAAGTCGCATGGTTATTCCCGCATGCCGGGCGCGGGAAGCGAGCTGGCGCGGATAGCAATGGGGCGCGTCTTGGAACAATACGAGGATGGAGATACGCGCAGCGTTACGTTGTCGACCGACAAGCTGCTGGCCGAGCAGCCGCTCGACAAATACCGGTACGCGAATCTCCAGTTGTCGGAGCACCGCAATACGGAGAACGGACGAACGGAGCTGACGATCGGAATCCCGCTGCTGACGGGCGAGTTCGGCAAGGCCGAAGCCGCGCGGTGACAGGCGCGGGGACCTCTCCGGACAAGCCTTGCGAGCGGCCCGTAAGTCTTTATTCGATCAAAAAAATACATAGCTTTCATCCGACATTTTATTAGTTGTTCAATGGCTAATTAAGGATGAATATGCTACACTACATATCATGTAATTCGTATAAAAATTCAGGTAGAAAGAATGAGGCGTATGACTTACAATCCTGCTAACGACACGGTGTCCTCTGAAGGCGCGGTCTACTATCTGTTCGGGGCTACAGGCGACCTTGCCAGACGCAAGCTGTTCCCGGCATTGTTCAGTTTATATAAAGAAGGAAAGCTGTCCGAACGGTTCGCGGTCGTAGGGCTCGCCCGCAGGGCGCGCACGGACGAGCAATTCCGTTCCGACCTGTACGAATCCATCAACGAATTCTGCCGTTATAAGGCGGATGACGCAGAGCTCTGGAGCCGCTTCGCGGAGCACTTCGTCTACATGTCCTTGGATATTAACGACGTCGCCGGATTCCGCGAGCTGGCCGCGTTGTCCACGGAGCTCGACAAGAAATTCGACATTCCCGGCAACCGCCTGTTCTATCTGGCGCTGGCGCCTTCGCTCTTCGGTCCGGTTTCGTTTAATCTGCGGGACGGAGGCATGCTGGAGTCGGCAGGCTGGAATCGTCTCGTCATCGAGAAGCCGTTCGGCTACGATCTGCCGTCCGCGCAGAAGCTTAACGAACAACTGGGTCAAGTGTTCAAGGAAGAGGAGATCTTCCGGATCGACCACTACTTGGGCAAGGAAATGGTCCAGAACATTCAGGTCATCCGTTTCGCCAACGCGTTTTTCGAGCCGCTCTGGAACAATAACCATATCGCCAACGTGCAGATTACGTTATCCGAGACGGTCGGCGTCGAAGAACGCGGGGGCTACTACGATAAGTCCGGCGCGCTTCGCGACATGGGGCAGAACCACATGCTTCAAATGCTGACGATGATCGCCATGGAGCCTCCCAGCCGTCTGCACGGCGAAGATATCCGCGACGAGAAGGTCAAGGTGCTTCGTTCGCTTCGCGGATACAAGACGAGCGAGGAAGTGCGGAGTCATGTCGTGCGCGGCCAATATTCGGCGGGCAAGCTCGGCGGCAAGGAGCTGCCGGGCTACCGCGAGGAGGAATCGGTTGGCGAACAATCCGTTACGGAAACGTATTTTGCCGCCAAAGTATTCGTCGATAACTTCCGCTTTGCGGGCGTGCCGTTCTATATCCGCACGGGCAAACGTCTTCCGGTCAAGACGACGGAAGTCGTCGTGGAATTTAAGGCGATGCCGCAGAACGTCTTGTTCGCGCAGAAGCACGAGCTGTCGCCTAATTTGCTCGTCATACGGGTGAATCCCATGGAGGGCATCTACATCAAGATCAACGCCAAGAAACCGGGCGCGGACAACGACGTCCAGCCGGTATCCATGGAATTTTGCCAAAGCTGCATGGTCGGAATCAACACGCCGGAAGCTTACGAAAGACTGATCCACGACGCGGCGCGCGGCGACTCCACTTACTTTACGCGGTGGGACGAAGTGTCGCATGCTTGGGCATTCGTCGACCGCATCGCGCAGGCGTGGCGAGAGGATGCCTCCGATCTGGAGCATTATCCGGCAGGTTCGTGGGGGCCGGACAAAGCGAACGGCCTGCTCGCTGAGCAAGGCCATCATTGGTGGCCGGTGAACGGACAAGACGAGGATAACGTAATCTGGATCACGAACAAAGAGAAGTAGGCATAAGAATAACGAATAGGATTAACGACATTAGTCATTTCGGGCCGCTCAAACGGCTTCGGAATGACTAATCATTTGTAGAACGATAAACGGCGATACGCTCGTGAAGGGAAGGCAAGCATGAATCCATCATTAACGAACGAAATCAAACAGGAAGTGGAAAAAAGGCGGACGTTCGCGATTATCTCCCACCCGGATGCCGGCAAGACGACCTTGACGGAGAAGCTGCTCCTGTTCGGCGGGGCCATCAGGGAGGCCGGGTCCGTCAAGGCCCGTAAGGCGAGCAGGCATGCGACCTCGGACTGGATGGAGATCGAGAAGCAGCGCGGCATATCCGTTACCTCCTCCGTCATGCAATTCGATTATCTCGGGCATCGCGTCAACATTCTGGATACGCCGGGCCACCAAGACTTCTCCGAGGATACGTACCGGACGCTTACGGCGGCGGATTGCGCGGTCATGCTGATCGACGTCGCGAAGGGCGTCGAGGCGCAGACGGTTAAGCTGTTCCAAGTATGCCGCAAACGGGGCATCCCCATCTTCACCTTCATTAACAAACTGGATCGCGAAGGCAAGAGCCCGTTCGAGCTTATGGAAGAGCTGGAGCAGGTGCTAGGCATCCGTTCCGTCCCGATGAACTGGCCGATCGGCATGGGGCGCGAGCTATGCGGCGTCTACGATCGGATGAAGACGCAGGTGGAGCTGTTCCAAGGCAACGACCACTCCACGATCGAGGTTCGCAAGGTGGACGATTACAACGATGCGATCATTCGCGAGATGGCCGGCGATTATTTGACGGATCAGCTCATCGGCGATCTGGAGCTGCTTGACGTCGCAGGCGACCCGTTCGACTACGACAAGGTGCGCGCCGGCGAGCTGACGCCGATCTTCTTCGGAAGCGCCGTTAACAATTTCGGCGTGCAGACGTTTCTCGAGAACTTTCTGCAGCTCGCGCCTAAGCCGACGCCGCGCAATACCACGACGGGGACCATCGAGCCGACGGACGAGAAGTTCAGCGGCTATGTGTTCAAGATTCAGGCCAACATGAACCCGGCGCATCGGGACCGTATCGCTTTCCTCCGGATTTGCTCCGGACGGTTCGAGCGGGGAATGACCGTCAAGCACGTACGCAACAAAAAGGAAATCAAGCTGTCGCAACCGCAGCAATTTCTGGCCCAAGACCGCGACATCGTCCAGATGGCGTATCCCGGAGATATCGTCGGATTGTTTGATCCCGGCATCTTCCGGATCGGCGACTCTCTATCGCAAGGCATGGAAGTGGAATTCGACGAGCTGCCGACGTTCTCGCCGGAGATTTTCGCCAAGGTAACCGTCAAGAACGCCCTTAAACATAAGCAATATCAGAAAGGGCTGGATCAACTGACCGAAGAAGGCACGATTCAAGTGTTTTATTCGACGGGCAACTTCGACGAAACGATACTCGGCGTAGTCGGCCACCTGCAATTCGAGGTGTTCGAGCATCGCATGAAGGCCGAATACGGCGTCGATATCCAGCTTCACCGCATGACCTTCCAATTCGCGAGATGGATCGTGGACGAGAAGATCGACCCTTCCAAGTTCCGCATTAACTCGACGCTTGTCAAGGATAAGAAGGGCAATTACGTCGCGCTGTTCGAGAACGAATACGCCATGCGCACCGCCATCGACAAAAATCCGACCTCCAAGTTTCTGGAGACGGCTCCATAAAACGACTAAACGAAAACCTCCGAATGAGCGGCGACGCTGCTTCGGAGGTTTTTTCATTATAATGCTATACCGCATTCGACCGCGATCGTCCGTCCGTTATATTTGGCAACTCTATGAAACTCGCTCGTATTCGTTGTATCCCGATAGTTAGATAGACTATAATAGTTGGGATAGATAGAGGAAGGGTGTGTACAAGAGAAGGCATGAAGAATCGTAAGACGATTATACTGTTGACTTTCGGACTATTGCTGATTATTATCTCTGGTTTATTTTATGTAGGAAAATTGCAGGACGACAACAAGGATACCGCGCCGCCAACGGAAGTAATAGACATTCCGCAGATTCCGATCGAAGAAGTGAAGGAGCACTATGACGTAGTGGTCGTAGGCACCGATCCGGAAGGCGTAGCGGCGGCCGTATCTTCGGCGCGCAACGGCCTCAAGACGCTGCTGGTAGACGGGAGAAACCGCGAAATATTGGGCGGACTGTTCACGTTGGGCTGGCTTAACAGTCTGGACATGAATCGGGCGCCGGACGGCGTCGATTATTATAACAAAGGCATATTCAAAGAATGGTTCGACCGCGTCGAAGGCGATTCCTTCGCCATCGTGACGGCGACCAACGCCTTCCATGAATTAGTAGAGGCGGAAGATAATATCGAGGTGCGCCTCGGCATGAAGAGCATGGAGCCCGTCGTTACCGAAGCCAGCGGCGCGAAGACCGTGTCGGGCGTAAAGCTGACGGCAGCGGACGGCACCGTGCTGGAAGTAACGGCAGGGGCGGTCATCGACGCGACGCAGGATGGCGATATAGCGGCAGCCGCCGGCGCGCCGTTCACGTTCGGCCGGGAGGATATCGGCGACGACAAGCTGCTGATGGCGGTTACGCCGGTATATGAGCTTGTTAATGTTACCCCGGAAGTATGGGATGCTATCAGCAAACGTCAGAATAATGACGATGACGACGGAACGGGAGCGAATAACGAGAGCGTTTGGGGCTTCAAGGAAATGTGGGAATACCCTTCCACGAATCCGGAGCGTATTCGCTCGCGTGGCCTCAACATTGGTCGTTCCGTTAATGATACCGCGTTTATTAACGCGGTGCAGATTTTCGACATTGACCCGTTCGATCCGGCTTCCGTCGAGGAAGCTTACGAAATCGCGCGCAAGGAAATTCCGCTCATGTTGGAGTATTTGAAGTCGTTGTACCCAGAGCTTGAGCCGATCGAGCTTGGAGGGTTGGCGCCGGAGCTTTACGTGAGGGAGACTCGCCACTTCATCGGCGAATACAGGCTTACGATGGCGGATCTGCTGGAGCAGCAGACGCATCCCGACGATATCGCATTCGGCTCTTATCCGGTGGATATTCAGAGCACTTCGTCCGCGCCTACGGACCGCGGCGCCGTATTGATGACGCCGGAGTTCTACGGCGTGCCGTTCCGTATGCTCGTGCCGAAGGAGATCGACGGCCTGCTGGTTGTAGGCCGCGCGGCTAGCTTCGACTCGCTGCCGCATGGCAGCGCGCGCGTCGTGCCTTTGGGAATGGCGACGGCGCAAGCCGCTGGCGCCGCGGTTAAACTGGCGCAAGAAGAAGGCATCACGCTGCGCGAGCTGTCGGCGAATCAACCGCTGATCGATTCGCTGAAGGAACGATTGACGGAGCAAGGCATGGATCTGACGCCTCCGAAGCTGGAACCGTATCCCTTCATGAGCCACCCCGCTTATGAAGGCATGAAGCTGGCCGTCATGATGGGCATTTCACAAGCCGGCTATGGCGTCGACTTCGGCTTGGACGTCGAGTCCAATCCGAAACGTCTTTTTTATAATCTGTCCGGCGCGTCAAAAACGTATCCCGAAGTGTTCGCGCATTCGGCGGAGCCGTCCATCCAGGACATTCCTGAGGATCAAGCATCCAAGATGCCGTTGACGCTGGAGCAGGCCGCTTATTCGCTACTGACGGCTGTGGAAGGCGAGGCCGTGCCGGCCAAGGCGCTTGACGTAATGATGGCTCAAGGTTACGTGCGGACGGAAACGTTGGACATCATTAAAAATCGTTCGAAGCTGACCAACGGCGACGTCTACATGCTGATCAAGGATGTCGTGGACGCCTTGTCCACGAAATAACGTTATCCGGCAAAGCAGCGAGCGATCAAGTCGTGGATTTCGCATAACGCTGATCCAACCTCCCGAAACCATCGGGAGGTTTTGTTTTGATCGTGCTATTTTTTCATCGTGAAAGTATAATGAAATGAGCGTGAATGGAGGGTAACGGTGATGACGAAAATTATGTTTACGGGCGGCGGTTCGGCGGGGCATGTTACCGCGAATCTCGCGCTGATCCCGTACTTCCGCAAGGAAGGCTGGGAGATCGAATACATCGGATCGGTCTCCGGCATCGAACGCAAATTAATCGAAGAGCTGCCCGAGGTGAAATATTGGCCGATCGCGACGGGCAAGCTCCGCAGATATCTGGATTGGAACAACGTCAAGGATCCCTTTAAGGTCGTGGGGGGATTGCTGCAGGCCTACCGCATCATCCGCAAGCAGAAGCCGAACGTCGTGTTCTCCAAAGGAGGATTCGTATCCGTGCCGGTCGTGATCGGCGCTTGGCTGAACCGCGTGCCGGTGCTGATCCACGAATCCGACCTGACGCCGGGGCTGGCGAACAAGATCGCGGCGCCATTCGCAACGGGCATCTGCACGACGTTCCCGGAGACGTCGAAGCATATCTCGCCGGGCAAGAGCCGATATATCGGTCCCGTCATTCGAGACGAGCTGCTGCAAGGGAAGGCGGAGCGGGGGCGCGAGCTATGCGGCTTCCGCCGCGACAAGCCGGTGCTGCTTATTATGGGCGGCAGCCTGGGCGCCCGCCGCATTAACGAAGCGGTGCGCAAGCAGCTGTCGCCTCTGACGAGCCGCTTCCAGATCATTCATCTGTGCGGCAAAGGCGGCGTGGAGCCCAAGCTGGAGTCGGGCAACTACAGGCAATTCGAATATGTCAGCGACGAGCTGCCGCATCTGCTGGCCTCGGCGGATATCGTCATCTCGCGCGCGGGATCCAACTCGATCTTCGAGTTTCTTGCGCTCCGCAAGCCTATGCTGTTGATCCCGTTAACTAGAGGCCAAAGCCGCGGGGATCAGATTCTGAACGCCGAGTCGTTCCGCAAGCTGGGTTATGCCGAAGTGCTGCCGGAGGAAGTGCTAACGCCGGATTCGCTGCTGGAGCGGACGATGGAGCTGTATGGAGACCGTCAGCGATACGCCGAGGAGATGAAGACGTTCGATCCCGGCAACGGCATCAAACAAATTCGCGATTGGTTAACGACGGTGAAGAAGTAGCGTTCGCATTGATATTTTTTAATTTAGAGGAAAATATAAATGTTCTCCATACTGGGCTATAAATCTCGGAATGAAACGCGCTGCTCCGCCAAGGACGGCGTCAGCCGTTTCGCCTTGGGGCAAAAAGAAAAACCGTAACTTCGTATAGCGCGGCTATGCCAACGCTATACGGAAGAAACGGTTTTTTGCCATATCCAATCGCCGCGACTCTTTCCTTACCTGCTGAACACAAGCGGGTTCAGCGCGCTCGCGGCGGGGTCGCCCGGCTTGCAGCCCGGGAACCAGCGATGCATGTCGCCCTCGCGGGCTTTGCTGTCGGGCTCCGCGACCGAAAGTCCGTCCGCCATGTAGATGACGGTCATGACCTTGCGCATATGCTCGGTCGGATTGCCCGGCGCGGAGTGCATCGTCCATCCGGAGTGGAACGTTGCGTCGCCGGGCGACATGGCTCCGTAATTGACTTGCGGAATGCCTTTCGCTTCGATGTATTGGCCAAGCGTCTTATGCGATTCGTCGGATATAAACTGCTTGTTGACGTAACCCAGCTTATGCGTGCCCGAAGCAAACGTCATCGTACCTACTTCTTCCGGGATCGGGACGAGCGGCATCCACATCGTAATCGTTTTGTCCGTATCGAGCGGCCAATAGATCTGATCCTGATGCCAAGGCGTATGGCCGCCGCCCGGTTCCTTGAACAAGGCTTGATCGTGATAGACGCGCACGCCGTCCACGCCCATCAGATCTGCGGCGATTTTGGCGAAACGCCTCGCCATGACGTATCGCTTCACCTCCTCGCTAAGCTCCCAGACGTTGCCAATTTGGATAAACGCTTTGCCGTACGTATCCCGCTCCGCTACGGGTTTGTCGTGATAGTTCAGCTTCATGACGATGGACGAAATCTGTTCCTCGTAATAGGCGATCTCCCCGGGGCTTGCGACATTTGTCAAAAAGATGTGGCCGTCCTCTTGGTATTTCTTCGCTTGATTCGAGCTTATCGCATAGTCGTCGTGCATGGGATGAAGTGGTTGCAGGTGATCCGTCATGTTTTACACGTCCTTTGGCTATATAATGTGTAAGATGTTAGCTCCATCATATATCCGTCGCGAGAGCAGGGCTTTGTCAAAGATTATTGAAAACTTGTCAAAAACAACGAAAATTTCGGTTCGGCATGTTATATTGAGACTAACTAATCGATTAACCAACCGAAGGAGGACGCGGATGCAGCGCCTGTACGAAAAGATGCTCGAGACGCCGATCGTCCCGTATATTCGACAATGCGACTTCGCCGTCCGCAAGCCTTGGTCCATGCCGGAGCGGAGGCTGCTTGATTATCTTCTCATCTACGTGCAGGAAGGCGATTGCATCTTCGAGGCGGACGGCCGGGTATACCGGATGGGCAGGGGAGATTTCTGTCTGATTCAGCCGGACAGTCTGAGCAGGATCGCGGGAGTAACGAACACGGTGACCCCGTTCGCGCATTTCGATATCTTTTATAACCCGAGAAGAGAAGAGAGTTTTCCTACCAGAGCCGGACAAACCCAGTTATCCGCTTACTCGCATCTGATGCAGCCGAGACTAAGCGATTTGTTGGACGCGGACATCCCCGTCGGATTGCAGCCGAGACACGAGAACAAATTCAGGGATACGTTCCTGCAGGTCGTCGAGCAATGGCAGCAACGGGACCCGCTCATGCAGCTCAAGGCCCAGAACGGCATGTCCAGTCTCGTGGCGATGATCATCGAGCAATACGCGCCTTTGGCTCCGACGTCCCGTACCGTTTCGGTCGCGCTGGATTGGGTGACGTCGTATCTGTCGTTCCGGCTCGGCGAAGCCGTTAGCGTGGCCGATATGGCGAAGAGAGCGAATTTGTCGGTGTCGAGGTTCAACGAACTGTTCAAAACGCAATACGGCATGACGCCTCATCAATACTTGCTCGGGATGCGCGTGAGCCATGCCTGCGAGCTGCTGATAGATACGTCGCTGCCGCATGAAACGATCGCGGAGTATTGCGGCTTCGCCGACATCCACCATTTCTCGAAGACGTTCCGGAGCCGCATGGGGATGACGCCGGGCGAATATAGGAGAGCGGCGACTTAGGCGCCGACTTCTATTTTTTTTGGCGGGAAACGATTGACGCTAAAACGGTTTCATGCCATAATGTACGCGTGTACATCGATTGGCAAAATACAACTAGAAACAGCAACTAGATAAAGCGACTAGGGACCGCAACCGCAACTAGATCGCTGCTCATCAAGCTGGGGGGCCGTTACCATTAGCAGAAAAGACGTGGCCAGGCTTGCTGGCGTGTCGGAGGCGACCGTCTCCAGAGTATTAAACAACGTAGGCCCGATCAAGGAAGAGACGAAGCAGCGGGTATTGCGCGCCGCCGCGGAGGTCGGGTACGTGCCAAGCGCCTTGGCGCAGCAGTTCGCAAGGCGCAAGAGCGGCAATATCGGCGTCATTCTGCCGTCCGTGCCCAAGGTGCATCTGTTCTCCACCTATTACTTCTCGGAGATATTGAGCGGAATCGGAGAGACTGCCAAACGGTTCGGATACGATCTGCTCCTAATCTTCCAGGAGCCGGGCGATCCGCGCGATTACGCGGCATTGTTCCGCAAGCAGAAGGTCGATGCGTGCATCATGCTGGGATCGCGGGATATGCCGGAGGAGCGGGCGGCGCTTGCGGAGCTGGCGAATGCGGGCTACCCCTTCTGCCTCGTGAACCAACGTTTCGACGGATATTCGTTCCCCTCCGTTGACGCGGATCACGTGGCGGGCAGCAAGCTGGCGACGGAGCATCTCCTGAAGCAGGGACGGCGGCGCATCGCCTTTCTTAACGGGCCGGATCACTATTCGAGCAGCTTGGACAGGCTGAAGGGGTATAAGGCGGCGCTGGCCGATAACGGAGTAGACTTAGACGAGGCGCTGTTGTTTCAAGGCAATTACAGCCGTAAGAGCGGGTATGAATCGGCGCCCGACATTGGGAAGGGCATTCGCGATGGCGGCATCGATGCGGTATTCGCGGCCAACGACCGGATGGCGATCGGCCTTATGCAGGGACTCAGGGAGCAGGGGCTGGAGACGCCGGGTCATTACGCTTTGATCGGCTACGACAATTCCGACGGCTCGCGCATTACAAGCCCGCGATTGTCGACCGTCGAGGTGCCCTTCTACGAGATGGGCAAGCTGGCGGCGGAGATGCTGCTGGATTCGGATCGGCAATCGGGAACGGATCTTGAATCGAAAGCGGGCGGCAGCGCTTTGCTGCCGGTGCAGGTCATCGAGCGGGAAACGTCGGTTGTTACATTCTAATTACGGGAGAGGCGGTTGTTCTTATGGCAAAGGTTAGAGTAGGCATGGTCGGCTACAAATTTATGGGCAAGGCGCACAGCAACGCTTATCGCGCGTTGCCGATGTTTTTTCCAAATTCCGTTCAGCCCGAGATGAAGGCGATATGCGGAAGGGATCCGGTCGGACTCGAAACGGCAAGGGCGCAGTTCGGCTGGGAGAACGCCGTGACGGACTGGAAGGAGCTCGTAAAGCGCGACGATATCGATCTCGTCGACATCAACGCGCCGAGCGATGCGCATAAAGCGATCGCATTGGCCGCAGCCGAAGCGGGCAAACATATCTTCTGCGAGAAGCCGCTTGCGCTGACGCTGAAGGATTCCCGCGAGATGCTGGAAGCGGCGGAGAAGGCCGGCATTAAACATATGGTCGGCTTCAACTATCGTTTCGCCCCGGCGGTGCAGCTCGCCAAGAAGCTGATTGGCGAAGGCCGTATCGGCCAGATCTATCATTTCCGCGGCGTGTTCCTTCAGGATTGGATCCTGGATCCGTCCTTCCCGCTCGTATGGCGACTGCAGAAGGAGATCGCGGGCTCGGGCTCGCACGGCGACCTCGGCGCGCATGTCATCGACATGGCCCGGTTCCTGGTCGGCGAATTCAGCGAAGTCATCGGCATGAGCGACACGTTCGTCAAGCAGCGTCCGATCGCCGCGGCGATGACGGGACTTAGCGCGAAGGGCGGCGCAAGCGAGGAGATGGGCGACGTGACGGTGGACGACGCGACGGTGTTCATGGCGCGCTTCGACAACGGGGCGATGGGCAGCATCGAGGCGACGCGGTTCGCGGCCGGTCACCGCTGCACGAACGCCTTCGAGATCAACGGCAGCAAAGGAAGCATCAAGTTCGACTTCGAGCGGATGAACGAGCTGCAGGTTTATTTTGCGGACGATGCCGAAGACGTGCAGGGCTTCCGCCGCGTGCTCGCCACGGACGGCGCCCATGCTTATATGGACGCTTGGTGGCCGGCGGGCCATACGATCGGCTACGAGCATACGTTTACGCACGAGGTGCTGGAGCTGATGACGGCGATCGGGGAGGATCGGCAGCCCGTTCCGAATTTCGTGGACGGCGTCAAATGCCAGGAAGTATTGGAAGCGGTAGACCGTTCCATCGCGGAGCGCAGATGGGTTTCGATTAGCGAATTGTAAGCTGGATGCGGGGAAGACAAGGACAGGGAGAGGCGGACATTGAGATGAAAAAAGCGTTGATCGTATGGGGAGGATGGCTGGGCCATCAACCGGAAGAGGTTGCGGCGATATTCCGCGGCCAGCTGGAGGCGGAAGGCTTTGAGGTGGAAGTGTCGGATACGCTGGATGCATTCGCGGATGCCGAGAAGCTGAAGAGCCTGGATCTGATCGTTCCGCTATGGACGATGGGACGCATCGACCAGAAGCTCGTCGATAACGTATCCGCAGCCGTGCAAAGCGGCGTGGGACTGGCGGGCAGCCACGGCGGCATGTGCGACGCGTTCCGCGAGAACGTCGATTGGCAGTTTATGACGGGCGGGCAGTGGGTGGCTCACCCCGGCAACGACGGCGTGAATTATACGGTGAATATTCGTAATTCCACTAGCGCGCTTACGGAAGGCATCGACGATTTCGAAGTTAGCTCCGAGCAATATTATCTGCACGTGGATCCGGCGGTCGAGGTTCTTGCGACGACGCGATTCCCGATCACGCCGGGACCGCATGCGTACAACAAGGCCGTCGACATGCCCGTCATATGGACGAAGCGCTGGGGACTGGGCCGCGTCTACTACAATTCGCTTGGCCATCAGGCGAACATTATGGAAATACCGGTGGTCATGGAGCTGATGAAACGCGGCTTCCTATGGTGCGCGGACGGCAAGTCGGCGGCAGAGCAAACGCAAAGCGGCCTCGGCGCCGTCTACACGGGCATGCAGGACAACCAGCTGTAATCATTGCTTCGTATCGCTTAGCATGATCAGATCTGCCATATAGGCATACAATGCAAGTTCAAAAAGTCCGATTTTCAGTACCGAGAAGGTTGAATGAAGATTAGGGAATGAGGAGCGGTCCACGTTTTCGAAGAAAACGACCTCGGAAGCATACGCTTAGTGGAAGCTACGTGAGCACATATCCTAGTCCCGGCAAACCCCGGGCCCCGCGAAAGTAATCGGAATTAGCATCGAAGCTTTCCTTCACTTTCGTGGGTACCATAAAAGATTCGATGTCGACATCCTTCCCCGAGTTACTTCGTAATCAAAATTGGACTTTTTAAACTACCTCTTACAGAAGGATGGGGAACATGGGAAAAATTAAAGCAGGCATCATCGGTACGGGCAACATTAGCGGCATCTACTTCGAGAACGGCAGTAAATTCGACGCGCTGGAAATCGCCGCATGCGCGGACCTGGACGTCGATCGTGCGATCGCCAAAGGCGAGCAATACGGCGTTAAAGGGTATTCGGTAGACGACATGCTCGCCGATCCGGAGATCGACATGGTTATTAACCTGACGATTCCACAGGCACACGCGGCGGTTAACCTCCGTGCTTTGGAAGCGGGCAAACACGCTTACGTGGAGAAGCCGTTCGCCGTCACGCGCGAAGAGGCGAAGGAAGTGCTGGACCTTGCAGCCCGTAAAGGGTTGTATGTCGGCAGCGCGCCGGATACCTTCTTGGGCGGAGGCATCCAGACCTGCATCAAGCTGATCGATGACGGCTGGATCGGCACGCCGATCGGCGCAACCGCCTTTATGGTGGGCGGCGGCCACGAGAGCTGGCATCCGTCGCCGGAGTTTTATTACCAGAAGGGCGGCGGCCCGATGTTCGATATGGGGCCGTATTATTTGACCGCGCTTGTCGCCATGCTGGGACCGATGACGCGGGTGACGGGCTCCGCGCGTATCTCCTATCCGGAGCGTACGATTACGAGCCAGCCAAAGTTCGGACAGAAGGTGCAGGTCGAAGTGCCGACGCATATCGCGGGCGTCATGGACTTCGCTTCCGGCGCGATCGGCACGATCCTGACGAGCTTCGACGCGAAGGGCGGCTCAACGCTGCCGCGTATCGAGGTATACGGCAGCGGCGGAACGCTGGTCGTGCCGGACCCCCAGAACGGTGGAGGAGAAATTCTCGTATGCCGCGCCGGCACGCGGGAGTGGTCGAAAGTTCCGCTTACGCACGGCTATGCGGAGAACGCTCGCGGCGTAGGCGCGGCCGAT
>JAQSXN010000505.1:3747-7196 GCA_029256665.1 Paenibacillus sp. | reverse complement strand
ATAATCGTACAGATAGCGAACCTCTCTCCAATTCGGAGCCCCTGCCTGATTCCATCCGCCGACGTTCCGTCCGTGCATCCGGACGAGCGTAAATTCCGGCGCGGAAGCTTCCAAGATGATGGGGATCGATCCCGATCCCGCCTGCGGCTCGTCGCACACGCTATGTATCCAGCCCTCTTCCCGCATAAACGATAGCGTTCTCTCCCGGTACTCCGGCTCGAACCAGCTTTGATGGCGAAATTCCAAAGCGCATGGAAAACCCTCCATTCGCTTCTTCGTCTCGCGTAACAACCGCACGTTATCCTTCGTGCAATCGAACCATGGCGGGTATTGAAACAGCGCCGCGGTTAGCTTCCCCGCCCGCATCACCGGATCCAAGCTTTCCCGAAACGCCAAGTACATCTCGCCGTCGTTCTCGTAATAGGGCTTGCCTCGCAAATGGCCCGTCATTCCTTGGTAGGCTTTCACGACGAATCCGAAGCCTTCCGGCGTCTCCGTCGCATATCGCGCCATTCGCTCCGGCGGTTGCACCGCATAGAACGAACTATCCATCTCCACGATCGGGAAATGGGCGCCGTAAGCCCGAAGCTTGTCCTTCGCAGCGGTTCCCTGAGCGTATAAAGAATCGTGGTCTCCCCAGCCTGCCAAGCCGACGGCAATCATCACGGCACCTCCGCTTCCTTAGCCGATGATCGAATAAGCAATACACTGATACTAAAACTTTATCGCGCGCACATCAAGTGTACTTTGGAAAAAGAAACGGGTTGCCGAATACCGCCGCTCGGGACTATCTTTGACGGTATCCCTTCCGCTCAGGCGCATTCGCCCCTTGTGCCTGAACGAAGGGGATACCGTGAAAAGGGAAGCGATTTAACGGACCGCATCATGCCCGAACGAACGATCGATTCGGCTGCCTACCGGACGGGAATACGTCCCCCCGGAAAATGAACACGCCGAAAAGCCGAACCGGGCAACGGCCCGACTCGGCTTTCGGTGGGGAAACACCCCGGATAAAGTTTCGGCTTCCGACAATCAACAACCTTCAAAGAATTCGTACACCCGCGATGATGCGGTATATTGCTCCTGCCCGTCGGTCGCCGTTAGATTGACGTAACTCCACGTCGCAGAGCCGGGAATCGTTGCGACAAGCGTATTCGTATCGGGACTGGCCGCTATCGGTCGACTACGCCATTCGGAAGTCAGCCTCCATTGACCGTTATCCTCGGTATACCGCATATCCGTCTCCAGCCAATGAAGAGTCGCCCCCGCGAAAGACAGGTCCCCGGGCACGAAATAACGCATGCAAAGCTGGCGCGTCCCATCGGAGAGCCGCCGTTCCTGCTCCGTAATCCGAATCAATCCGGTCCCTTCCCCTACAATTCCGTCGGCAAACCGATAAATTTCGCCCGGACTCCAGCCTTCGGCATGACCGTGCCCCAGATTGGGCAGCAGCGTCAATGCCCCGCCGGCCGCATCCGCGGAACGGCTGTTGGCGTCGGGCGAGAAGAAAGGGTCGCGATCGCCGTTCAGCCATAATGTCGGAATACGGGTTCGCGCCAGGACATTGGACGGCTCCCAGTATCGGGTTACCGGTCCGGGTTTGATCCTGGCGGAAAAATCGCCATAGGACTTATGCAAATATCCGCATCCGTAGACGAGTACCGCAAACGCGAATCGGTCGTCATGGCCAATAGCCAGGCTGGCTATGAATCCCCCCCAGGAGATGCCCGTCAATCCGATGCGCATCGGATCGATACGGCTGTCGGATCGAAGCAGGTTATGGGCGGCAATTACTTTGGACACCGCAAAGTACAACCACTGCTCTTCAATTGGAAGCCCGATATCCGCCAGCTCCGGATTGCCGGGAGGCCCGCCCAGACCCTCAGGGTCGGGAGCGGAGAGTTCGTCTCCCGGCGATAAAGGCACATTTCCGTTCGTATCTATCGCGATAGCCGCGTAACCGCGACTCATCCATAGCTCCGCCCACTTCGCGAAAGCCGTCCCGCCGCCGCCGTGCACAAGCACGACGGCGGGCACCGGACTTCCGTCGACCGTTGCGGGTACGCCTAAATAAGCGAACGCGCGGGCCGGTCTTCCTTGATAATCGGGAACGCGATAGTAGAGCGCCCGGATGATGCCCGAACTTCCGTGATAATCCAATTCCGGACAAGCCGTAATTTCGGGTCGAACGTTGCGAGCGGCGTTGAAGTCGGGCGCGTTCATGGCCAGATGTTCACCTCCCTAACCTCGATTAAAAATACGGTTGCGAAGCCACGCCGTGGAACGTACGGCATTGCCCTCCCGCACAAGCTCCCGGATTTCTTCGATCGCCCGTTCGTCCAGCATGCTCTCCACGCCTTGCAAAAAAGCGACGCTTTCCCTGACCGCGCCTTGCCCGTCCTCTCTGTACGGATACAAGTCCATCGAATACCAGCCTTCGTATCCCGTCATGCGCAGCCAGTACAGCAGTTCGATGTACTCGGCCAGGTGGATCGAGCCGACGATCATATCATCGTCCCATGCTCTATAATTGTCGTTGAAATGCATATGGAAGAGCTTGCCGCCCGCCTGCTGCAGCATCACGGCCGATTCAGCCATATTCTCGCCGGCCATGATCGCATGGCCGGTATCGATCGTAACCCCCGCATTAGGCAAGCCGACGGCGCCGGCCATGAGTAGCGTATCCGCCGCGCGCGCCAAGTAACTGTGCGTCCGCGGCTCCTTGCACTTGTACTCCAGCGAGAATCGAAGGTCGGGATACGCACGGCATACTTGAGTAAGCCCTTCGGTCAGCCACGCTCTCTCCTGCAGGTAGTCCGCTTGCAAGGGGTAATCATAGCCGTCCTGCCCCGGCCAGATGTTGATCAGCCCGCAGCCCAGCTTGCGGGCAATTTCAGCCGCCCTCATCGTTTCCTCCAGCGCGGCCGCCCTGACCTCTTCCTCCTTCGCCGAGAAGCTGCCCCTACCCCAACGCTTATGCCCAAACAGGTCGGGGATGATCGAGACGCACTTCAAGCCGTATCGATGAAGCAGGCTGCCGATTTCATCGGCGTTGGCCTCGGTGATGTCCCAGCTTCCGACCAACTCCACCCCCTGGATGCCCGGAATTTCGGCTGCCTGTCGAATCATCGTTTCCTTGTCCGGCTGCTCCTTGTAACCCGAGCTTAAAAACCGGTCGCAAGTATTTCCCAAATTACCGAGTATGACTGCATATTTGTTGCTCACGATTATTCCTCCTCGTCAAGTTCCACTTTGAATGCATAGCGGCCGGAGCCGACTTCAAGTTCGATTCTGCCATCACGAATACGCGCGCCGTAGATGCCGTCCGTTCCCGGCTCATATTGTCCCCTCGACCACAACCGTCTGCCTCCTTCCGTTACGAGCAGGCGCTTGTCATCGGCTGCGGCGCCTTCCGGAAGGACCAGGCAGACGCGGGCTGCGCTGTTCGC
>JAQSXN010000505.1:0-3742 GCA_029256665.1 Paenibacillus sp. | reverse complement strand
AATTTCCGCATGGAGCTCGAAGCTGCCCGGCCGGCGCGACCAATTGACTTCGACCAAGCCTTTAACGGTGTTCATGGAAGCCGCGGCGAATTGCAAATCTCCTGCCGGATACGGCTTGATCCGGAAGCGGTCGAAACCGCATGCCTCCTCGTCCGCTTCGATCCCGGCCAATACCTTGTAGAACCACGAGCCGACATTCGCATGCATCGGGTGGTTTCGCGAGTTCATCTTGTTCCCGATGTCGTATTCCCATCTCTCCCAGATGGTCGTGGCCCCGTTCTCGATCATGAATCCCCAACCGGGATAAGTCTTCTTCGTGACGATCCGGTAAGCCGTCTCGACCTGACCAAGCGCGGCCAGCGCTTCAAGCATCGGCTTCGTACCTTGATTCCCCGTGCTCAAATGCCCGTCCGTGCGCTCGATATCGAGCATGAGATTGCGCAACACACCGTCGACAGAGTCCGACGGCACGAGCCCGAAGCCCAGCGCAATCGCATTCGCACCTTGTCCGCCGGAGGCGTAGCGAAGCTCGCGCTTGTCGAGGAAGGTGCCGTTGAACGCAGCCTGAATGCGCTCGGCCAAAGAGCGGTAGGCGGCGACGTCCTCCTGCTTGCCTAGAATGGCGGCCATGCGCGACAACAGCCGGGCATTCAAATAGAAGAAAGCGGTCGACACGAGCGCTCCCGGCGTACCGGTCGAAACGGCGCCATCTCCGTTGCTGTTCAAGTCGCAATTGACGACCGGCGATGCCCAATCCCCGTAGTAGCTGCGATGGATGATGTAAGACTCCGCTTCCCCTGCCAGATGATCCGTCCATGCCTTCATGCCTTCGTAGTGGCGAACAAGCACGTCCCGGTTGCCATAGTAACGGTAAAGTAGCATCGGGATGGTTAGGTAACAGCTGACCAGAGGGTCCGCCGGCCGAAATCCCCAACGGTACGGCGCAGTGTCGGCGATCGCGCCGGTATGCGCATCTTGCGTGTCCGCAATATCGTTCAGCCATTTGTCGTAGAAGCGCGCCATGTCGAAGTTATAGAATGCCTGTTCCGCCCGGGCGGTGGCATCATTCAGCCAGGCCATGCGTTCGTCCCGTTGCGGACAATCCGTCGGAATGCTGTGCAGGTTGCCAGCCTCCGTCCACCACACGTTGCGATGAATCCGATTGACCAGTTCGTCGCTGCAACGGAACGTCCCGCTGGCCGACACCGCGCTTCTTACGATTTGCGCCGCAAGCGTCTCTACGTGCGCCTCGCCTTCGACGATCTCCACCTGCACGTACCGGAAACCGTGATACGTAAATCTCGGCGCGTACAGCTCCCGTCCCGCTCCCCGCAAGATATAGGTATCCTTCGCTTCAGCCAGCCGCAGATTTTCCTGGTTCACGGTCCCGTTGTCGTATAGGCTCTCCGCGTATTTCATCGACACGACGGCTCCCGCCGCGCCTCTAACGGCGATTTTCGCCCAGCCGCTCACGTTCTGGCCAATGTCGTAGACGACGATATGGTTGGCGATCCGGACGGTATTCACGGGATGCAACTCGTCCACGACCTTAATCGGTTCCATCGTCTGCGACACGAGCCGTCCGCCGGGACTTTCCAGCGACGAAGCCGTAATCCATCCGCCGGCCTTATGGTCGTACTCGGCAATATCGTAAGCGGCCGTATCCCAGCCGTCCTTCTCCAGCCGAGCATCATACACCTCCCCGTCGAAAATGCTGTTGCGAATGATCGGTCCCCGCGAAATTTGCCAGCCCTCTCCCCAATCCCACTTCGTGCATACTTCCTGGCGGGTTCCGTCCGCATAATCGATGTTCATTTGCACGATCGCTTTAGGCGCCCCGTACCAACCGTTGCCGAGCAAGAGTCCGATCACGTTGTCTCCTTCGGCGAAATGCTCGCCGACATCGTACGAGCAGTACAAGATCCGCTTGCTGTAATCGGTCGCTCCGGGATCCAGCACATGATCCCCGACCTTGCTGCCGTTCAGCCGCAGCTCATAGTAGCCAAGTCCGCTGACGTATGCTCTCGCTCTTGCAACTTTCGAGAGCGGCATGTCCAGCCGGAACGCCTTGCGCATGAGCACGGAAGAGCCGTTGAAGCCCCCCGCATGGCCGAGCCAGGAGCCGCGCCAATCTTCGGCGAGAAGCAATCCCATCTCGAAGGTGGCCGGCTCGCCGAACTCTCCCTCCTTATCGCTTAGATCCCACGCTTTCACTTTCCAGCAGCAGGCTTGCCCGCTGCTCAGCGGTCGGCCCGCATAAGCGATGCCCGCGGATTGTGCCGATAGAACTTTCCCGCTGTCCACAAATCCCCCTCCGTTCCGCCAAGCAGGTTCAAGTTGCTCGATACGATGATCCGATAGGCCGACTGCCCTTGTCCCCTCTTGCCGTGACGCATTTTCCATGACAATAGCGGCCGAGCATTATCGATGCCGATCGGGTTAACGGCATATCCGCATGTCAAATCATAAACTTCAAAATCCACTCCGTGCGTGCCCTGCGGCTCGTTCATGACGAAAACTCCCTTCTGTCTGCCCCCATTATGCGAGATTGCCATATCCGATTTGAAGTTTAAGTTCACGACTTTTGTTTGGCGAGAAGCACAATCGAGGTTTAAATATCGGAAAAAAACTACGGCTAACCCATTCAAGTACACCCGTTTTCCAATTGTCAAAATAATCCAGTTCGCAACCATCCAAATTTAGCTCACTCGCAGTTGGATATTTGCGCGAATGCAGGAAGAGAGTAGCTTAAAGTAGGCTAAGTTACTCTCAGTACTCTATTTTTTCGGGGATACTGGCATTCGGAAGGTTAAGTTACTCTCAATACTCTATTTTGTCGGGGATGCTGGCATGCGGAAGGTTAAGCTACTCTCAGTACTCTATTTCTCTGCAGTTTCTTCGCGGATGCTGGCATGCGGAGGGTTAAGTTACTCTCAGTACTCTATTTTTTCGGGGATGGAGGCATACGGCGGGTTAGTTACTACAGCCCCTCAAAAAAGTGAGGGGCTGTACCTTTCAACTAAATAGACTTTTTCAGTGGCTTCATCGGTTACGGGCCGTAATTCGTCCGGTATTCGCTTGTCGTCATGCCGAATTTCGCCTTGAACGACGTGTAGAAATAGTTCTTGTTCTCCCATCCGACTTCTTCCGTAATTTCCGTGATGCTTTTCTTCGTTTGCGCGAGCAGCTCGGACGCCTTGTTCAGGCGAATCTCGTTCAAGCACTCTCCGAACGTCTGGCCGTACGTCATCTTGAAAATGCGGCCTACGTAGTCTCTCGACACGTTCAGCTCGTCCGCCACGCCTTCCTGACAGAGCGCCACGTTCGTGTACCCCGTCTCCAGAATGTCCAGGATTTTTTCCGCGAGCGCGTTTTTGCGCTTGAACTTCTTCTCGCGAACGATGGCGGTCATGGAACTCAGCAATTCGGTGAACTTGGCGTCGACCTCCTCAAGCGTCTCGCAGGCCATGATCTCCTGCGTAAAGCTGCTGAAATCGACCGGCAGCTTCTCATAACCGCGCGCCTCCTGCTCGTTCGCTTTCATATAGAGCAAATAAGAGAGATAGAGCAGATACGAGACGATATCGTCATAGGTATACCTCGTCACGAATTTCATCATTTTCATATACAGCTGTACCGAATCGTCCTCGTTGCCGACATTCAGGCTCTCTCCCAATTGCTTCTCCAGATCGACCGGGCGCTCAAAGCCAGATTGCGCCACATGCTCCATACGCTCGGCTCC
>JAQSXN010000504.1 GCA_029256665.1 Paenibacillus sp. | reverse complement strand
TACCCTCAACCTCCCTCAAGTAAGCGATTTCAATTTTTAATCATCTTTTAACGGAGCGCGCGCAAACCCTCCTTCCCCCACTACACTCGTCCGCCCCCGCGGGAGCCTAGGCCTCCAATTTCATTATTAGCTCACTCGGACCGGTTACATATATAATCCGTGTCTCTGAATAGCGCTAGAAACTTGGTTTTCAAGTAAATGTGAAAAATTGATTATGATGATTATCCCACGACAAATAACTCCTCTTGGTCTCATCGACTAAGAGGAGTTCATTTTAATATGACACTGGCCGGTTAGAAGATAGGGCCGTTTACCGCGGACTATCGCTTGTCCCCTCTTCGGAACAAGCCTTTTTTGCGCACCAGCTCGACGGCTTCCTTGCTGCTTTTCACGCCAAGCTTCTTCAGCATCTTGTTGACCTGGTTCTTGAGCGTGCTCTCCGCCTTGTACAGCTTCCTCTCGATTTCGGTCTGCGTATACCCCTCCTCGATCAGCTCGTACACTTCCCGTTCGGCAGGGGTGAGCGCCCCAAGCTGCTCTTCCCGCTTCAGCCTGGCGAACTCCTTCAGCAGCGCGTCCATCGCCGCTGGATGTCTGTGCGCCGTACGAATCGCCGCAGGCAACTCCTTGTAGCGCGTCTTCTCGATAAAGTTAACCGCACCGGCGGTAAAAGAACGCGTCATCGCCGTCTCGTCGGTCAGCGACGTCAGCATGATGATTTTGGCCGGATGGATATCGTGCAGCTCCATCGCCGTATAGATGCCGTCATGCCCGCTGCCATTCAGTTGGATATCCATCAGCACGACGTCGAATGTCAGCGTCCCCGCCAACTTTAGCGCTTCGTCCGTCGTGGTGGCCGCGCCTACGACGAGCATGTCCGGCTCACGGTTCAAGAACGACGTGATCGCCTTGATCCAATCCGGATCATCCTCCACGATCAACACTCTGATCGAACTAGACTCCATCCTTCACCCTCCCCTCCAGCTCCATAACCTTTTTCTTCGAAAATACAAGCGCCGCCGTCGTCCCCCCGCCCTCTCTGGCCGCCAGCACCGCAGAACCTCCGCTCGCCCGCATGACGTTGTAGACGTAAGCGAGGCCCAGGCCAAAATTGCCGGCGCCGTTCTTCGTGCTGTAAAACGGTTCGAACGCCCTCGCCGCTTGCGGCCCCGTCATGCCGGTCCCATTGTCGTCCACCGCGATCCGAACATCCCGCTTGCCCGAGGCAATCCGCACCTCGATTCGCCCGCCGCCGTCATGCATCGCCTCCACGGCGTTCGCAAGCAGGTTGCCGAGCGCCTCCCGAATGTGCACAGGATCGCAGATGACCGTCGGCCGGCAATCCGCCAACACACCGATCTCGATGCCGGTGCCATTCGCACGCTCACGGTATTCCTCCGCAACGACGACCGCCAACTCGTCCAGCCGCACCGGCTGCTCCCGAAGAACGATCTCTCTAGTCCGACTATGAATCCGCCCAACCATGCCCAGCATATGGTCCGCCGCTCGTACGATCGTCCGCAGATGCTGGCTAGCCTCCTCGCCCGCTTCTTTCGTCAGCTCCGGCAGCGTATGCCGCATATTTTCCGCGCTGATGGCGATCTTCCCAATCTCGTTCTTGATGGTGTGATTCAGCAAATTCGTGCCCGAGCTGGCCGCCTGCATGGCGCTTTCGAGCGGGTCGCGCTCCAGTCGCAGCTTCACGCCGAGCACGCCGTAGACGAAGGCCGACAGCAGCCCCGCCGCAAGCGAATAGAAGACGAAGAGAGATACATAGTCGAAAAACGGAAATTCCGGCGCGACCGCCCGCGCGACGTAAATAAACGCGAGCACCGCCAGCAAAGTCGGCACGATAATGACGGTCGTCACGAAGCGGTTGCGCCGCCTATGCGCGTCCGTCTCCCGCCGCAATGCAGCGACAAGCAGCCAGCAGGCGGCCAAATAATAAGGCCCGCTCCACAGCAGAAGCAGCCGATAATCGACGCGGAGCGATGCCTCCCCCAGTCCGGCTGCAAGCATAAGCGGCACCGGCAGAAGCAGCAGCCATGCCAGCATCTCGTACCGCCGGCGGCTCCGCTCCGGCCAGCCGGCATACGACAGCGCGAACATGAGCACGCCGTAAGGCGTCACCGTCAAATTAAGAAACGCGATCGCATGCGCCGCTCCGGACAGACCCGCTCCCTCTGCCGTATCCGCCAATCCGCCAATGGCCGCGAAGAAAAGAAAAAACGCCGCCCACCGATTCGTCCGGCTTCGGATGTCGCTAATCAGCAGCACGGCCGCGGCGGCGAGCAAAGCAAAGAAATAAAAGATCATCGTATCCCGTCCCAATGATTGATGTGCTTAAGTTTTAGACGTATAGTATTCGGGCATGGCGCCCCGATCTCCTTCCCCGTCTGCCTTTCGTGCGAGACCGCATGTTAATTCGCCAAAGAAATGTATATGAATCGGGCAGGTCGCAATCGGTATGGTAGACCTGCTAGCGTGATTTGGAGGAGAACCTCTGAATCATCCGATTTTTAAGCTAGACAACTGGCAGTACGACGAGGTCGAAGATACATGGACATGTCTAGCCGGGCGGAAGCTGCTGTTTCGCCATGAAAGCAAGGAAACAACGGAAAGCGGATATGAGATGAAAAAACGGCACTATCGAAGCGAGGGCTGTGAAAGTTGTCCGCTCAAAGAAACATGTACAAAAGCAAAGGGCAATCGCGAAATTAGCGTGAGTCTGAAGTATCTGCATTACAAGCATCGAGCACGCGAGAAGCTAAGAAGTGAGGACGGGTGTGCCCTCTCGGTTCGAAGGATGATTGAACCAGAAAGCGTATTCGGGCAAATAAAGAATAACCGAGGATTCAGACGTTTTCTGCTTCGAAGCCTGCCAAAAGTGAGCCTAGAGGTCGGGTGGCTTTCGCCCGCCCATAATTTGCTCAAGAAGGCCGCAATAGACCAAAAAGCAAAAATGGTGGTGCAGGGATAGCCTCCCTGGCACCACCATTTCTTTATTTTGGCTGACTTTTTCAAAAAGTGTGCTGTTTCGTCAAGCAAAAAAACCTACTTTTGAGACAGCCCCTCGTTCCATATTCGCAACAACTAATCGATATGATCCACAACCTGCAGCAGCCGCTTCAGCACGACGGCGGCTTCCGCACGGCTGGCGGAGGCGTGCGGGTCGAAGCTCCGGTCCGCGCGGCCTTGCATCAGCCCCGCGTCGACGACGGCTTCGGCCGATTCCAGAGCCCAGCCCGAAACGTCGGACCAGTCGGCGAAGCCCGGAGACTCGGCTTCGGCCGATCCAGCCGCTTCGCCGAGCGAAGCCGTCTCGGCGCCCAACGCTTTCAAAGCCCGCAGCAGCATGACGCTCATCTCCTCGCGGGTAATGGATGCGTCCGGACGAAACTCGCCGTTCTCGAAGCCGAGAATCAAGCCGGCTTCTGCGGCGGTCGCAACCTGGTCCGCGAACCAGTCGTCAGCATCCACGTCGCGGAACGTTGTCGAATCGTCGGCGAACGTCATCGGTCGAAGTCCGAGCGCCCGCGTCAGCAAAGCCGCGAATTCGGCGCGCGTAATGTCTGCATCGGGAACGAACGTTCCTTCCGGCGTACCTTCCGCCAGCAGCTTCGACGCCAGCAGCGTCACGTCTTCTTCCGCCCAGTGGCCCTTCAAGTCCGCGAAGGTTTTGTCGACGAGGGCAAGCCCGTATATCCCGTTGCCGGCAATACGCAGCTTGCCCTGGACGCCGGCACTG
>JAQSXN010000503.1 GCA_029256665.1 Paenibacillus sp. | reverse complement strand
GCTAACGCAGTGCTAATGATGACCACGACTCCTATAGTCAACCATTGCAAGCGGCCTATTTTTCTTTTCAAAGTTCGTCCCCTTCCAACCTCCGTAATATACCGATTTATCCCCATTTCGCCAAATGCCACACATAAACCTCTAAGCTGTTCTTCGAGATGTTCTCGCCGAGTACCATAGAGGAATTCTATACGGAGGAGTATCGGTGCTGGCGATTATTAATCCGTCGGAAGACATCTAACCGCTTGGACCGACTAGGCAAGAAAATGACATTACCTCGAGTTGTCACAACGAATTAGGTTGCTTTGGGCAACGCCAGCACACGGTCCGAAGAGTCCGCGCCTTGTATGTAAATCCCGCGGAGCTCGTCGTAACGGTTCGGAAGGGTTATATTGAAATCTCCTCCGGAGCCGCTCAAGGACAGGAGGCTTCCCCGCATTTGGATATACAGGATGCCATCGTTGTAGCTCAGCTTGTACCCGCGAAACTTGTTCGCGCTATCGGCGAAGCCGCCGTAGTTTAACCCATAAGCAGTCTCCTGCAAGTGTTCCGTCCTATATCCCAATAAACGCCAGTTCCAAAGGTCGAGTTGCGGCATGCGCCAAAAAAAACGCAGCCGCGTCTGCCGACGGGCTGCATTTCCCGGCTCGCTTATAGCGAGCTCGATGCTTGAACGAGCAACGACCCCATCTCCTCCAAGTCGACCGAATCGCCTTGGCGAAGCTTGATCGTCTTGCGTTCCGGCGGGCCGTCGTAGCGGCCTTCGGGGAACTCGAGGCCAGCCGCGTTAAAGATGGTGAAGCTGACCGCGTCTTTGGATGTCGAGATGACTGCGGCGTATTTGCCGTTTTTGAGGAAATGGGGTTTCTTGTACTGCATGCGTTCGGCGGCCTCAGGTATCGTCTGCAAGACGGTGTCCCGGAGAGAGAAGGACATTTCCTTCTGCCATGGCAGCTGCAACGCTTCGATAAAATCGGTTACTTCTTGGTTCATGGTTTAACGCTCCTTCGTAATTGGATTGGAGAATAGATCGTTTTTCTTAGCATGTGCAAATGGTTCTGCAAATCGCGTTCGAACGCTAGCTCTCTGAACTCTCGTGTAACCGCCCGCGGCTCCTTCAACTGGCGCAGCTCGATGACGAATTCCCCGTAGCCTGCCGGCACCGGTATGCGACGCGCCCAGTTCAACGCTTCTTCCTCCGATGCTACTTCGATCAAGGCCATTTCCGCAACCAACATCCCATCGGCCGGGAACGGGCCGGATTGAATGCGGGGGCTAGCCCCGTACGCCGAATACGTGATTCTCGCCCCGAACGAGCTGGGGAGCAGCTCCACAGCGGCCAGCAGAATGCCGGCTTCCGCCAGCGACCGCCGAAAGGCCGAGACGGCACGGACATGTTCGGCGCGATCGGGAATGCCCGCCTCGCGATGTCCTGTCGATTTGATCATGATCATATAACGCAAATAGGTGTCCTCCTCGCGGGAAGGAGGTTTCGAGCGTTTGCCTTCCCTTATTAAAGCAACGAGCGGGAGACCTCATAATCGACATGCGCACGCGAAAATAATATTACGGAGCCGACTCGCAATTCGCCGCCCTTCCGAGCAATAACGCCCGTTCGCGCTCATTCCGGGTCATGGACGCGGCGCGAAGAAATTCCGCTCGGGCCTCGACATCCCGCCCCAGCTTAACTAACAGGTCGCCTCGTACGCTCGGCAACAGATAATAATCGGCGAGCGCCGGTTCGTCTTGCAGCGCATCCAGCATCTGCAGCCCGAAAGCGGGGCCAAAAGCCATGGCGATGGCCACGGCCCGGTTCAGCTCGACGATCGGCGACGGCGCTGCACGCGCAAGCGCTTCGTAAAGCGCGGCGATGCGTGGCCAATCCGTCTCTTCCGCGGCGGGCGCCTGCGCATGGCAGGCCGCGATGGCCGCCTGCAGCGCGTAGGGTCCGAGCGGCCGGCCCAGCCCGCGACAGCGATCCAGCGCGGCAAGTCCGCGCCGGATCAAGAGCCAGTCCCATGCCGCCCTGTTCTGATCCATCAGCAGCACCGGCTCTCCTTGCGCGTCCACCCGTGTCCGCAACCTGGACGATTGGATTTCCATTAGCGCGACCAGTCCGTGGACTTCAGGTTCGGCAGGCGCTATTTCCGCCAAGACACGACCGAGACGCAGCGCTTCCTGGCAAAGCAGGGGACGAGTCCATTGCTCCCCGGAGGTTGCCGAATATCCTTCGTTAAACATGAGGTAGATCACTTCGAGAACGGCGGATAGACGACCTTGAATCTCGTCGCGAGAAGGAATCTCGAAAGGCACTTGCTCCGTCTTAAGCGTCTTCTTGGCTCGGACGATGCGTTGGGCGATCGTGGATTCGGCGACGAGGAAGGAGCGCGCGATCTCGTCGGTCGCGAGGCCGCCTAACAGTCTCAGCGTCAAAGCGACGCGGGCATCCGGCGACAAGACGGGGTGACAGGTCATAAAGATCAAACGGAGGAGATCGTCGCCGATCTCCCCGTCTATCGCTTGATCTACGTCGTCTTCCGTGTAGAGCGGCATGCCGTGCGCGAGCTCGACGTACTTCTGATCGCGCAGCTTCGACCTGCGAATATGATCCAGCGCGCGCCGCTTCGCAGTCGTCATGAGCCAACCGCCGGGATTGTCCGGCAAGCCGCTTGCGGGCCACTTCTCGAGCGCGATGACCAGCGCGTCTTGGGCCAAATCCTCCGCGAGCCCGACATCCCGCACCATTCGGGTCAACGCCGCGACCAGCTTGGACGACTCCATTCGCCAGATGGCTTCGATCGTCCGCTCCATCCGGTCGGCATTCACGCTTTAGTTTGTTCCTTTGCCAGTTCGCGCAGCGCGGCATCTCTTGCGATCGAGTCCGGATTTTCCGTCAGTTCCTCCATCTCGAACACTTGCCTGAGCTCGACCTCGCCCTGCCCGAAGCCGTGGGGATCCGGCATCCGCATCGCCCAAGCGATAGCCTCTTCGCGCGATTTGACCTCGATCAGCGTATAACCCGCGATCATTTCCTTCGCTTCGGTGAATGGGCCGTCGATCACCTTCGGCTTGCCGCCGGGCTCGGGGTAGGAAATCCGGACGGCGTTCGCGCTTGGCTGCAGGCCGTCCGCGGCCAGGAAGACGCCGGCTTTGATCAGTTCTTCGTTATATTTTTGCATGGCTTCGAGCAGCTCGGGGGTTGGTTTGACGCCTGCTTCGGAATCGGTAGTCGCTTTCACGATCATCATAAATCTCATGGGTATTACCTCCTGTAATTTGGTTTCGTTAATAGTCTACTTAGGTTTTTCGATAGGCGTAGATGCATGTCCTGCTGCCAAGCGTAACGAGGGTCAGGCGGATTGAGAAGGCGAGAAGAATGCCAAGAGCTCGGCGGCAGTCGCTTCCGCTGGAAGCTGCTTCATATGACAGAGTCCCTTTTTGCACACTAGAGTTGCATGGGGGAGAACGGCCGCCGCCGCCTCGGAGCCTCGTCGCATCGACTCCGGGCTTTCCGACCCGGCGAGCACGATGGTCAGCATAGTGACGTTGGTCCATTTGCCCGCGGGCAGCGGCTTACCGTCCATATATCCGTCTAGCAGAGCGGCATCATATGAGAGCGTGTGGGCGACGGCCGTAAGCTTGCGCCACACGCCGGGCATGATGCGCATCATGCCGACCACGAAGGAGGGCGCGCCCATCCCCTTCGTCAAGAAATATCGGACCGCATCTCCCCGGCGGTCGTCGGCGAT
>JAQSXN010000502.1 GCA_029256665.1 Paenibacillus sp. | reverse complement strand
GCCGTCCGCCAATGCCATCGGGCTCCGGCTTGCTCCAGACCCGGCTTCGTTCTGCGGCAGACTGATCATGCCTCTGCTGAAGTACCACGAATTGACGGGGAACCAGGATGCCTTCGAGCTCTGCCAATATTTCACGGCTCTTATTACGGAGAGAAGCCGCGTATTCCTTGATGACGGGAGTTTTAACGATGCTCCCGCCTATCGCAGCGGACACTTCCATACCCGGCTCGGCACGCTCGACGCGATTGCGCGGTTCGGCGAGTTCACGGGCAACGCCGCGCTGATCAGCTGGGTGAAGAAGAGCTACGATTGGGCGCTGACGAAGTGCACGACTTTCGGCTGGACGCCGGGCGACCTTCACGAACAAGCTTACGAGCACGAAACCTGCTCGCTTGTGGATCTGATCGCGACCGGGATTACGCTCGCCAAAAACGGGTACGTGGAGTATTGGGGAATCGTGGAACGTTTCCTCAGAAACCACCTTGCGGAATCGCAATTGCTGGACCTCAATTGGGTCGAGCAATCTACCGACAAGTCGAAGGACATTCACGCGAGCAAGTCTTATTACAAGGTTGCGGATCGCACGCGGGGAGCTTTCGCCGGCTACTCCGCTCCCAACGACTTCTGCTGCGACGTGAATGAAGGGCGCGGCCATACCAATGATTTGCAAATCTGCTGCTTAGGCTCGGGAACGCGCGGGTTGTTCATGGGCTGGAGCAATAGTATTACCGAGAAAGACGGCATGACCAGCGTGAACTTCCTGCTGAACCGGGGCTCGAAGTGGCTTGACGTCGACAGCTACTTGCCGCATGAAGGCAAAGTCGTGCTTCATATTCATCAGGATTTGCCGCGGCTTGCCGTTCGAATTCCGGAGTGGGCGGGCTTCACGAAGATAAACGTTGTCCGCAAACAAGGCGACGCGGTGACGGAAGGCAACGGTAAGGACCCGAGCAGCTGGATCAACAAGTGTTTCCTGTTGCTCGGCGCCGCGTCTGCAGGAGAAACCATTACGATTACGTTCCCGCTGAGTATTCGAACTACGCAGGAGAATGCGGTCGGACAAGTGTTCGTGGCGGAGTGGCGTTGCGACGACGTCGTTAATATCAGTCCTAAGGGACGGCAAAAGCCGCTGTACAGCGGGCGTGTCGTACATGATCGCGCGCCGATGCGGGACGGCGAATATCGGAGACTGGATCGTGAATTCGTATGGTAGGAGAGAGGGCAATGCAAAGAACGATTGCAGCGGTGTATACGGGCCAAGGACTTGCGGATCCGCTAAAAAAGGTATTCAACGAGCTGCTGCCGGATTGCCGCCTCGTCAATATTATCGACGACAGCTTGATCTATGACGTCGTACAAGCTGGAGAGGTTACTTCGAGGGTGTCCAAGCGGCTGATGAATTATTATCAGAACGCGGCGGAGCTTGGGGCCGATATCATTCTGAACACCTGCTCGTCGGTTGGCGAGGCGGTCGATCTGGCGAGGCCGTTTGTCTCGATTCCCATCGTGAAGATCGATGAGGAGATGGCTCGGGAAGCGGTAAGCCGCTACTCCCGCATCGGCGTGATCGCGACCTTGCCGACGACGCTGCACCCTACTATGACCTTGCTGCGTTCACAAGCAGCGGCATCCGGCAAATCCATTGAACTGGTAGATGGGCTTGCAAAAGGCGCGTACGATGCGCTGGTCGGCGGCAAGCCGGAGGAACACGACAGAATTATCGCGGAAACGGCGGCAAACATCGCATCTTCGGTGGACGCTATCGTGCTCGCGCAGGGCTCGATGGCGCGTATGGAAGCCGCTCTGAAGGAGAAAACCGGCAAACCGGTATATTCCAGCCCGTATTTGGGCGTCATGGCGGTTAAGCGGTTATTGGAGACGCTAGACTAAATCGAGAGCGGATAGCAGATGGGTGATAGCAGATAGAGGATAGCAGATAGCAGATAGGAGATTGGGAGGTGCCATATTTGGAGTCGCAACGAGTGTTAGCCGCGTATTTGGTCGAAACCCCGTTCACGCTCGAGAAGGCGGCCGCGTCGATCGCGGGGGAGCAATCTACCGGAACCTTCACGGCGGTGCCCGGCGAAACGGCGTCGATTAAGGATAGGTTCGGCGCCCGAATCGAGCGGATCACGCCTCTGGAACAGGTCGGTCAGCCATCCCTGCCCGGGGCGGTCGTGCCGAGCGGGCATAACGGAATTTATACGCGCGGGGAAGTCGTCGTTTCGTTCCCTCTTCATAATTTCGGACCGTCGATTCCGAACCTGATGGCTTGCGTAGCGGGCAATTTGTATGAGCTGCGCGAGTTGTCGGGACTCAGGCTTCTTGATCTGGAGCTGCCGGATGACTTCAAAGCCGGTTATCCGGGGCCGCGTTTCGGCATCGAAGGGACGAGGCGGTTAACCGGCGTCTACGATCGGCCGATGATCGGCACGATCATCAAGCCGAGCGTGGGTCTGGGTCCCGAGGAATTAGAATCGCTTGTGTACGAGCTGGCGATGTCGGGACTTGATTTTATAAAGGACGATGAATTAAATGCGGATCCGCCTTATTTTCCGCTTCAGGATAAAGTGGCGACGGTCACGCGGGCGGTCGAACGGGCGGCAGACGCCACGGGCCGCAAGGTGATGTATGCCTGCAATATTACGGGAGACATCGACGCGCTTAGGCGAAACCACGATATTGTGGTCAAGGCAGGCGGCAATTGCGTCATGGTCAGCATGAACAGCATCGGAATCGCGGGGCTCGCCTATTTGAACACCTTCAGCGAGGTTCCGATTCACGGCCACCGGAATCAGTGGGGAATGCTGACGCGGCATGGGCAGCTCGGCATGGACTTCCGGGCTTATCAGAAGCTGTGCAGGCTCGCCGGCGCCGACCATCTGCATGTCAACGGATTAGGCAGCAAGTTCTATGAAACGGACGATTCCGTCGTGAGATCCGTGGAAGCTTGCATGGAGCCGCTATTGGGCGGTTATGCGACAATGCCGGTCCTGTCTTCGGGTCAATGGGCGGGGACGGCGGCCGTCACGTATGAACGGACGCGCACGGTGGATGTCATGCATCTCGCCGGGGGCGGCATTCTCGCTCATCCGGACGGCCCTGCCGCCGGCGTCGAGAGCATGAAGCAAGGATGGGAGGCAGCGATGCGCGGCATTCCCGCCGAAGAGTACGCAAAGGATCGGGTCGAGCTGCGCCGCGCCTTCGACAAATTTCAGCGCAAGGATACCGTGCAATGAAGGGCTTGAGCTTGAGTGAAACGCAATCAAGCGGGCGGCTGCTTTGTTACTATGGAGACGATTTTACCGGCTCTACCGATGTGATGGAGTCGCTAGCCAAGAACGGCGTGGAGACGGTGCTGTTTCTGGAGCCGCCATCCGCGGAGCTGCTGGCTGAACGGTTTCCGAACGTGTTATGTTTTGGCGTTGCGGGCGTAAGCCGATCGATGTCGCCAAGCGAGATGGAGCGCGAGCTGCGGCCGACGCTTGAGCTGCTGCGATCGTATGGGACCGCCGTCGTGCATTATAAAGTATGCTCGACCTTTGATTCGTCGCCCCGCGCGGGCAGCATCGGCAAAGTGCTGGAGATGGGCCGGGAGATTTATTCGGAGCGCAGATATGTGCCGATAGTGGCCGGCGTGCCGATCCTTAAGCGGTATACCGTGTTCGGCCATCACTTTGCCGCCGCGGGAGCGGAGGGGGAGACGTATCGGCTTGACCGTCATCCCACGATGTCCCGTCATCCCATTACGCC
>JAQSXN010000501.1 GCA_029256665.1 Paenibacillus sp. | reverse complement strand
GCGGAGGTAATGTTCACGTATGGCATGGCGCAGCGAGTATCAGCCAAACACGGTTCCTGCGATGTTGGAGCAGAGAGCGAGGGAATGTCCGAACGCGGTAGCATACGTGTTTCCCGAATGGGGGCAACGCCAAACTTGGCGCGACATTTGGGAGGAAGTAAAGCCGCTGGCATACGGCCTGCGGAGACTTGGCGTTCGGAGGGGCGATAAGGTTGCCTTGCTGATGACCGGGCGAATGGAGATGATCGTGGCGATGTACGCCGCGGCATGTCTGGGCGCGATACTGGCGCCGCTTAACGCGTATTCCCGCAAGGAGGAGCTGGCGGGTTATTTGGCGGAATCGTCTCCTGCCCTGCTGCTGCTTGGCTCGGAGGGGCATAAACAACATTACCCCGCGATGGTTGCGGAGCTGTTCGGAGAATTCGAAGCCCGCGGGCAATCGTTGCCGGCATGGCTTCCCGCGCGGGAGCGCGTCTTCGTGATCGGCAACAACGGTGATGACCGGGCCGGTTTCCGCTCGTTCGGGATGTTGTTCGAGGGAGGCGGAAGTCTGGAGGAGGAGCACGAGGCATTCCGCCAAGCTTGTCTTCTTGTAAGGTCCAGCGATCCGCTTGTGCTGCTGTTTACTTCGGGAACGCTGGGATCGCCGAAAGGCGTGCTTCGCACGACCTCCTCCTTTCTGACAAGCTCGACTCGGGGAGCTCCAAGCGGCGGCTGGCTGTCATCCGTTATGGCGAAGATGAGCGTGAAGATCATGCAACGGTTCAATATGCTGAATTTGCTGCCCCTATACCACATGGGAGGCTTCGCGACGATATTGACCACGCTGGGGAGCGCACCCGTGTGCACGATTATGTTAAGCCGTTTCAATCCCGCCCTGGCGCTGGAAGCAGCGGAAAAAGAACGGTGCAGGGTTCTCGTCGGCACGCCTTATATGCTGCAAGGGATAATCGCCGTGCCGAATAGAAGCCGTTACGACCTTTCTTCGCTCATCGGCGTAGCCTTTACTTCGGCGGCAGTTAATCCGTCCATCATCCAAAAGGTGACGGGCGAGCTCAAGCTGCGGTTCTTCCTCGTAAGCTACGGCTCATCCGAAGCGGGTGCCGTGGCTAGCGGCACTTGTCTGATGGGAGGCGGTTTCGTGCTGCCGATGTTATTCCGCATGTTGAAGCACACCAAGCTGCTAGGCGGGCTGATTCCATACGAAAGATTTATGCACGAGAATTTCAGTCTGGCGGGCAAAGTGGACAGAAGCATCGAAATTCGAATCGAGGATCCCGCGACGGGACGCGCTTTGCCGCTCGGCGAGCAGGGAGAAATATTGATTCGGAGCCACCGGGTGATGCGATACATCCGGGACGAGGCGGAACGTCCTTGCCACCAGCAGGACGGCTGGTACCGCTCCGGGGATCTTGGCGCGCTTGACGAGCATAATCAGCTGACGATCGCGGGACGGATGCATCGAATCATTTCGCGAGGCGGAGAAAAAATTTCGCCTGTGGAGATCGAAAACGCGATTCTTCGAATTCGCGACGTGGAGGACGTCATGGTGCTCGGCATCCCGGATGACCTTTACGGAGAACAAATATGCGCTTGCATCGTGCCCAAGCAGGGGGCGAAGTTGTCGGCGGACCGGCTGCGGGCGGAACTTGCGCCGTATTTGTCGGCATTCAAGCTGCCCAAGGAAACGATCTTCCTCTCGGCGCTGCCGATGTCGGGAACCGGCAAAGTATCCGTGGCGGAGATGAAGCGCTTGGCGCTTGAAGAGCTTGGATCGCTGCGGAGGCATGCGTAATGCGGACATTTTATCCCGGCATCACGATGTTCAAGCTGGCCGGCGCGATACTCGTGCTGGTCGCTCACGCGCTCCTCATCCCGTCCGCGGCCGCGATGGCGCTTCCGCCGCTAGCCTCTTTTCTTATGCTGGAGAGTCGCGTCATCGTGCCGTGTTTTTATCTGGTATCGGGGTTTCTGCTCTATAAGGGCTGGACGCATGCCGACAGACCGGCCGCTTACGTGAGAAGGTACATCCTCCGGATTGCCGCGGTGTACGCCGTGTTTTGCCTCATCTTCGCGTTCGAATTTATCGTACCGGCGCTTGCGGGCGGCGGATGGGGACTGTCCAATCTCGTTCTTCAGTCGAAAATCATGTTTATGGCCGTCTTCGTCAACGGGCCGCTCATCCAGCTTTGGTTTATACCGCCGCTGTTGTTCGGAGCCTTCGCATCGTACTGGATGCTGCAGCGGATGTCTCTGCGGACCATTGTTATCTTCATCGCCTCGGCTTATATCATGATTCAGCTCGGCTCCGGCAGCTTGCTCGGCGTATTTGGATTCGGCGGGGGCGTGGATGGAGCAACTGAAACGGGCGCCGGCGCGGGTGAGGTAATGGACTCCGCCGGGGATACGCCTCTCGATTACGCGGTGCTATGGGCTACGCGGTACATCGGCTTTGGATTAACGTTCGTAGCTATGGGAGCGATAATTGCAAGGTACGAGGAGAGATTTCTCGGTATGCGGATCCGCAAGGCGTTGCTCTTCGCCGCTGCTCTTACGATCATGGAGACGGCGCTGCTGACCGCGTTCGCACCTTGGACGGATGCTTATAAGCTGACGTTCAGCATGATACCCAATACCGCGTTATTGTTTTATGGGGTGTTGCGAATTCGCGGCGCGGCCATCACCGTTCATCACCGACTGTTTAACTTGTTCAGCATCGTGGCGTTCGTCGGGCATATTCCGTTTATGCGGATTAACGCTTGGCTGCTCGGCTGGGGCGGAACGATGGAACTGGCTCTATGGCAGCAGGCGTTGCAGACGCTGCTCACGTTCGCCGAGTGCCTGGCGCTGACGATGCTTCTGCCTCGCGGGAATTCCGCTGCGCCATTCCGCGCGAGGCCGCTGCAGCTAGTGGAGGCGGAAGCGGCCGCGGGCGTGACGCAGTCTGCACAGGCGACGGCTCAACGGGATGGGAGACATGCGAGCGCCGTCGGCGTTGAATGAGCCACTGCTGGGAGATAGGCGAGCAATTGCGGCGTTGAATGAGCAAATGCGGGGAGCCTGGCGGGAGGATTTGCGGCTTGGAATAGAGAAGAGGCGCGCCCGATGCAGGGCGCGCCTCTATTTTTTGGCGATATGCGTTAGTTGAACGACGCTTCGAACGCTTTTTTGACCGCGTCTTGGTCATGCGAGATGGAAAGCATCACGTAATTTCCGTTGCGTACAATTTGATAGTTTTTCGCATCCTCGTGTTGGTCCGGAAGGTACGTCGAGAACGTCTTGATAATATCCTCGGCGCGCTTCGTTAGACCTTCCTTGACCGCGTCGTAGTGCTCGCCGGACTTCAGTTTGACGACGACCAGTTCAGTCGCTTTCGTATTCATGAGCGCTTGCTTGAACACGCCGCCGTCGAGCAGCTCGGATCCGTCAAAGTAATAATAGTCCTTGATTTGGTCGCCGGATACTTCGATGAGCGGGGGAAGCTCGATATCGCCCGTAATGTTGTCCATGATGTCCGTTACGGTAATATTATCGCCAGGCGACTCCGGCTTTGCCGTTGGGCTAGGCTTCGCTGTCGGCTTGGCAGTCGGTTTCGCCGTTGGTTTTGCGGGTGGTTTCACGGTTGGTTTTGCTGTTGGTTTTGCTGTCGGCTTGGTCGTTGGTTTCGCGGTTGCGGCTGGTTTCTCAGCAGGTTTGGCTGATGGTTTCGATGTCGGCTTGGCTGTTTGCTGCTGGGCCGAATCAGCGATTGCCGAAGGCGCGGTTGTCGCATCTTC
>JAQSXN010000500.1 GCA_029256665.1 Paenibacillus sp. | reverse complement strand
CCAAGGCAGCGGCGGTGGAGCCGGCCAAGGCAGCGGCGGCGCCGGATCGGGAGCTGGCGGCGGCAATGGCGCGGGTGTCGGAAACGGAGGCCGAGAGCTGGTGACGACGCCGAGAAATCTGCAAGGGGAAGGCCAAGTCGAAACCGACGGCGGTCCTTCCACCGGTGGCAGAACGGAGACAGGCGGCAAGTCGCCGATCATGGACGGCACCACTCGGCCGTACGAGGAAGTCTATAACGAATACGCCGCGGAGGCCAAAAAATCGCTGGGACGTTCGCAGTTGCCGACCAGCATGCAAGAGAAAGTCAAACAATATTTTGATCAGATCCAGCCGGATTAAAGAGGCATTTGTTGCCCGCCTAGCACACTGTTGACGCCCGTCAATTGGATGTTAAAAACAACATCCAAATCGCCAAACCGGCGCTCCACCAATCAATTGGATGTTAAAAATAACATCCAGTGCGCCCAACTGGCGCTCCGCCAGCCAATTGGATGTTAAAAATTACATCCACGCAGCTGTCGAATTACATATTTACCTTTTCCGCTTGGTAATCGCCATCGGAGCTAAGTGCTCATAGCATCAAATCGCCGAACGACGATAAATAGAGGCCGTCCCCGATTTCGCGTTTCAAGCGACGACGGTGGCTGCCTCCTGTTGCTTGCAACCGGTCAATAGCGATACGAAGGAGGATATTCATGATAGAGACGAAGGAACAGCTGGCTGCGGCCGCGGGCCGGATCGCGGCGTTGCGGGAAGAGGTCGGCAAGGTCATCGTGGGGCAGCAAACGGTCGTGGACCAGCTGCTGTGGTGTTTGGTCGCCGGCGGACACGCTTTGCTGGAGGGAATTCCCGGCCTTGGCAAAACGATGCTGGTCAGAACCGTGGCCGATGCCGTGGATTTGAAGTTTTCGCGCATACAATTTACGCCGGATCTCATGCCGTCGGACATTACCGGCACGACGCTCATCGACTTCGGCGCGCAAGGGGCCGCAAAGCAACGTTTCCAGCCGGGCCCGATCTTCGGCAATCTGGTGCTGGCGGACGAAATCAACCGCGCGACGCCCAAGACGCAGAGCGCCTTGCTGGAGGCGATGCAAGAAGGAACCGTTACGGCGGGCGGAGAGACGCATAAGCTGCCTCGTCCTTTTTTTGTGCTAGCGACCCAAAACCCGATCGAGCAAGAAGGGACCTACCCGTTGCCGGAAGCGCAGCTGGACCGTTTCTTGTTGAAGATCGGAGTCGATTATCCCACTCGAGGAGATTTGAAGGAAATCGTGCGGCGCACGACCTCGCTCGAGCAGCCAAGAGCGAGCACGGTATTAAGCGGTTCTGAGCTGCTGGAACTGCAATCCGCGGCCAAGGAATTGTTGATCGCCGAGGATATGCTGGACGCGGCGGTGCAACTCGTTATGATGACGCACCCGAACGAGGCGGATTCGCCGGAGGAAATCAAACGTTACGCGAGGTTTGGAGCCGGGCCGCGCGCTCTCCAGGCGCTTGTATCGGTTGCCAAGGTCAAAGCGTTGGCCAGCGGCCGGCTGCATGTGTCGTGGGCCGATCTGCGCGATGTTGCCTTGCCCGTCCTCCGTCACCGGATCGTGCTTGGTTACGAAGCGCAAGCGCTCGGCATGGATACGGACGCCATGACGCTTGCCATCGTGCGCGACCTTGAGGCGAAGCGATGACGGCGACGCGGAGGCCAGGCGATGTCGGTCATAACGGCGATGCGTCCTTCGCGTATTTGTTTCCCGAAGCCGGGCTGATCGCCAAGCTGGAGCGGCTAAGCTTGGCCGGCGGCAGCCGGGTCAAAGGAACGCTCGCTGGCAAACGCCGGTCCACCTCGCTCGGAGGCTCGCAAGAGTTCGCGGATTACAGGCCCTACGCGCCGGGAGACGATATCAGGCGGATAGACTGGAACGTGTACGGACGCACGGGCAAGCCCTATCTCCGGCAATATTGGGACGAGCAGGAGCTCCATGTTTCGTTGTACATAGACATTTCCGATTCGATGTCCGGTTTCGGCGGAGAACGACATAACAAGCTGACAGGCGCGTTACGGCTTGCCGCGGCCGTCGGTTACGCCGCGTTGTGCGGCGGAGACCGTCTAACGGTTCGGACCTTCTCCGGCCAAGCCATGGACGAAGGCGTCCGATTGGCGGGCGGCAGGGCCTCGTCCTTGCCGCTGTTCAGCTACTTGGCCGGGCATCGGCCAAAGCCGTCCGGCGCAAGCAACGACACGAATACCCTATCCAACGACAATACGAAGCAAGAGATCCATGGCACGGGAAGTTCCGATCTGTCTCTCCCTTTTCGATTGCCGGGACGATTGCCCAGACGGGCGGGCGTGAGCTGGGTGTTTACGGACGGCTGGTACGAGCAGGGGATAGCGGAGACGCTTCTCGCGCTTAAGTCGGCCGGCCAGCATGTCGTGTTCGTCCAATTGTTGTCGCCTGAGGAGATCGATCCCCGGCTGGACGGCGAGCTCCGCTTAATCGACGCGGAGCTCGGCACGGGCAAGGAAGTAGCGTTGTCTTCAGGCCGACTAAAGGATTATCGGGCAGCGCTATCGGCCTACAGAGAAGAACTGCGGACGATATGCGCGAATCGGGGCATTCCCTTTGCGTTTATGGATACGTCAAGCTCGACGTCGGATCAAGTCGCGTTGCTCGCGACCATACCGAATACGCTGCGGCTTTAGAGGCCGGAGCCCGCATCACGGGAGAAAGGAGGGGACCCCATGCAGTTTCTGTCGGCGGCTTCCGCTTGGTTCGCGGCGGCATTGCCCGTTATCGCGCTGATGTACATCCTTAAGAAAAAGTATACCGATACACTCGTGCCCAGCCATATGCTCTGGAACCGGCTGCTCAAGGAACAGGAGGCAAACAGGCCGTGGCAAAGGCTGCGGAGCAGATGGTTAATGCTGCTGCAGCTGCTTGCCGCGCTTGCCGCGGTGCTTGCGCTTATGCAGCCGGTCTGGCTTAGGCCGGCCGTCTCCGACGGTCATGCCGTGCTGCTGATCGACCGTTCGGGAAGCATGAGCGCGGCGTACGACGAAGGAGGAGCGGACTCGCGATCGAGGCTTGAGACGGTCATTGGGCTCGCTTCCGATTGGCTGGGCGAACAGCCGCGCGATCGACCGGTCTCGCTGGTCGTCGCCGGCGCCGAGCCTGAGGTGCTGGCTGCCCGGGAGCACGATCATGACGTTCTCCGGGAACGGCTGAACGCAATCGTTCCCTACTACGGTCGCTCCGATCACGCAGCCGCCTTGTCGTTCGCGGATTCGCTGCATGGCGGCGAAACGGACGGCGTTACCTATGTGTTGACGGATGGCGAGTGGCTCGACGCGGAAGAAGCGGAGACGCTTCGGCTCACCGCTCCCGTCGAGCAATGGCAGGCGAGTCCGGATACCGCTTCGGGCGCAGGCGCATACGAGAACGGTTCCCTTCTCGGCATGGGTTTGCGCGAAGATTCAAGCTCGCCCGGTTCTCAATTCGCGACGGTAACGGTACGCAACGACAGCTCGCGATCGCGTACGTATGGCGTCGATCTATACGCGTATGACGGGAACGGCGACGAGCTGTTCCGATCGGAGCTGACGCTTGAGGCGGAGGCCGATGGCTGGCAGAGCGCGGAATCGGAGCAGCTTCCTCCGGCGGATTATTACAAGGCCGTATTAAGAGGCAATCCGGATGCGATCGCCGCGGACAACGTCGCCTACCAATTCCCGCGGGAAACCGGTACGGGAAAAGCGCTGCTTGTCACGGAAGGGAATCTCTT
>JAQSXN010000499.1 GCA_029256665.1 Paenibacillus sp. | reverse complement strand
GTCGTTCCCTGGTTCGACTTCAGCAAGACGAAGTTCGATAAGGTGACGGAAATTCTCGGCGACGACGGCGCCAGCCACGAAGGGTACGGGTACTGGCACTATGGAGCCGTATGGGCGGCCAAATACGCCAAGATGTCGGAGAGGTTCATCGGCGGCAACATGCTCCAAACGGACTGGTTCCGCAACAACAGCAAGTATGCAGCCTATATGATGCTGGGACGGGATTACTGGGACTGGGAGAAAGGGCATATCGATTTCGGGGATAATTCCAAAACAATCTGGACGGGCCCCGACCATCTGCTGCGCGTGCTCGCCTCGGAGAACGGCGACGGCTTGGCGCAATGGCTTGCATCCGAAATTGACGGCAAAGATTTAAGAATGGCCGACGACAGGTGGCTCGGCATTCTCTATTACGATCCGTCGGTGCCCGAGACGGAGCCAACGACATTGCCGACGCTTCACCATTTTACCGATATGGATATGGTCGTTTCCCGCACCGGTTGGGAGGGGGACGAGAGCGTCCTATACTTCCGCAGCGGCCCCCCGCTTGGGCATGAGGAAGCCGAGACCAACGTCGGAACGCCCGCGAAAGACTGGGGCGCCGGCCACGTGCATCCGGACGTCAATCATTTCGTGCTTCATGCGAACGGCGAGTACCTCCTTCGCGACGATGGGTATACAGAGAAACATACGTCCAATCACAACACGTTGCTCATTAACGGAGCAGGGCAGCTTGGCGGCGGCGGTATGTGGTTTAACTACTTGAATGACAGAACGAAACGCCAGGCCGTCCCTCATATCGTCGGCAGTCCGCAGACGGGTCCCGTCTTCGACCATATCATCGGCGAAGGAGCGGGCGCCTACGATATGGCGGGGACCGGACTGGAAAAGTACCGCAGGCATCTTCTCTTCATCAAGCCGAATACGCTGATCGTCGTTGACGATATCGAACTAGGCGCGCCGCAAAACCTCGAACTGCGGTTTCATCCGGAGTCGCAGCAGATTGTAAGCGGAGGGGCAAATACGTTCGTTATGGCGGGCGAGGAGAATACGTTGAAATTCGAGGCGTTGACGCCGGACGGAGCGGGCGTCACGGCGGAGCAGGTATTCTATAAGGGCGAAGGCATCTCGGCCGACTCGCGGAAAGCGCTGCGGGTGACAAAGCCGAATGCAACCAGCTGGCGCAACGCCGTCGCCTTCACCTGGGTCAATGGAACCGCGTTGCCGGCGGACGTCTCCTTGACGCAGAACGGCGACATTTGGACGTTCGATACGGGAACGGAGGCCGTTGCGCTCGATCTGGCATCGGGATCGGCAACGGAGGCGGAGAGCACGAGCACGCCCCCGCCTGCCCAAGAGGCGAAGCTGGAGTCGTTGATCGTAGGCGGCGAACTTGTGCCGGGCTTCCACCGCGACAACTTCTCGTACGAGTTAACGTATGACAAAAAAAATCCGACGCCTTCGATACGGTACATCAAGAGCAGCGCCGACAGCACGATAGACGTCGACTTCGAAGGCATACCCGGGATGATCGAAGTGAGCGTCGTCTCCGCGGACGGAACGCAGTCGAACAAGTATACGGTATCCTTGAAGCCTACGGAGCTGCTCCAAATCTATGGATCCACCGGGTCCGCCCACATCGAAGCTTCCGGTCCTTGGAACGCGTACGATGACGATATTATCTCGTTCTGGAGCGCGAAGCGGGATCCGGTACACGTAACGCCGGACAATCCGAACGGCGATCCGTGGGGAGTGTTCGATCTAGGCTCGGTCAAGTCATTCGACCGAATGTCCTACGCCTGGTACAACGGGATGCAGAGGAAGGCGTATTTCGACCTCGAAATCTCCCAGGACGGCGCGACATGGAGTTCGCTAGGCTCCTATACCAGCAGCGGCACGACGGATCAACTGGAGGCGCATGCTTTCGAGAGTCCGGTCATGGCACGTTATGTGAAGCTGTGGGGCAGAGGCACATCGACCGGGTCCATCACCAGCTTGCGAGAGATCAATTTCTACGCGGCACCGCAAAATACGGACAAAACCGAGCTTGCGGCCCGAATCTCTTCCGCTCAGACGCTTTATGAAGAGGAGTATACCCTGGCATCATGGTCAAGCCTGCAAACGGCCTTGGAGCAAGCGATTGCGGCGCACGACGACGTTGCAGCTACGCAAGAGCAGGTAAACGCGGCTGCGGCTGCCCTGCAAGCTGCGCAGGATGCACTCGTGCCGCTTGCCGCGGCGGTTCCCGGGAAAGCGGTGCTTTCCAGCACCAGCGGTTATGAAAATGGTCTTCATGACGGAAATTACGAGATTGAGATGAACCTATGGTGGGGTCAGAACGGTACGAGTTATACGCTGTACGAGAATGGCGTTGCAGTGGATACGAAACGGCTGAGGAACGGATCGCCGAACGCTCAGAGCGCCGTGACGGTCGTATCGGGCAAGCCGAACGGCACCTATGTGTACACTTGCGAGCTTCGGAATGGGCGCGGGGTCACCGCCTGCGATCCCGTAACGGTCACCGTCAAGGACGCGAATCCCGGCAAGCCGGCTCTTTCCCACGACAATTGGGATCGGAACGGCGACTACACGGTGAAGATGAATATGTACTGGGGGACGAACGGAACGACCTACAAGCTGTTTGAGAACGATGCGTTGATCGATACGCAAACCTTAACCGCGGGTTCACCCCATGCCCAATCGGCCGGAACGCCGATCTCGGGCAAGCCGGCAGGGACGTATCGCTACAAAGCCGAACTGATCAATTCGGCAGGCGCTGCCGAAAGCCAAGAGATTACGGTCACGGTGCAGTAACTCGCTTAAGCCGGCATGCGGAATGAATCATCCGCTTGCCGGCTTTTTACCATCCCGCAATTAGGTGGACGGCTTGTTGATCGTTTTAGGTTTTTCGTTTTTACCCTGTGGCGTAATATCGCCGGTCAAGCCTTTTCGATTCCGCTCTTTCTGCGTTTTTTCCATCAAAGAGCTGCTATCGCCGTATGGTTGATGCTCGGACATTCTTCTCGGCCTCATTTCACGCTGGATGCCTCCGCCGCATTGAATGGCGAATGCTCAAATCTTATTATGTTCGTAATCCGGACTAGCTATGTGCGCGAACAGTAGGACGATAATGTGATAGGTGCCCAAATTCCGCATAGACAGCACCATTAACCCGCCCCCTTCATATGATAAGTTGACTGTATCCCTAGACCTTGTTATACCATAAAAACCCGAGCAAGGAGGGGTGACAAATCTTGAAGGGAAGCGACCACAAGAGCAAGTTTTTATTGACGCATCGTGAACGAGAGGTATTCGAGCTGCTGGTGCAGGACAAAACTACGCGTGATATAGCTCAACAATTATTCATCAGCGAGAAAACCGTTCGCAATCATATTTCCAATGTTATGCAGAAGTTGAACGTCAAAGGTCGTTCACAAGCGGTTGTCGAGCTGATAAAGCTTGGGGAGTTGCAAATCTAATCTAACATAACCCAGACTTCCATTCCGGTTTGTCAGGGCGCAAGCCCTTTCGGCGTAGAATGGCACGAAATGATTGAGGCGGCATAGCGATATGTCGTCTTTTTCTTTATGCCGATTATTTTTGATTGTAAGAGGCCGCGAGTCGTATGTTAGATTCTGTAAACGGTTGTCCGAGCGGCTAAATGTGCTTTTTTGGCTGTTTTAAACTTGTAACGGTTGTGATGGTGCTTATCTAGCGCCAATACGGCAAAATGGGGCTGATTTTGATGAATAAGCTCGGTAGCAACCGTTACAATTCGAG
>JAQSXN010000498.1 GCA_029256665.1 Paenibacillus sp. | reverse complement strand
GCCGAAGGCGGGCTTAGCATCACGGTTCGGGACTACGGGACATCGCGGCCTGGTCGCGAGGCTCCCGTTACGGCGGCGGGCTTGCACGGGACGCCGATCAGCGAGGCGCCGATCGGCGGTCTCGGATTATTTATGATGAAAGCCTTGATGGATGATGTCAAAGTCCGGGTCAATAACGGCACGGAGGTTGTACTCACCAAGCGCATGAGCAGAAATGAGGAGATGGTATGAATTCAGGTTCCTCTGAGCTGACTTCGCAGGAAACAATGGCCTTGCTGGAGCAATACCGGGAGACCGGCTGCAACGATGCCGCAACCGCCCTGCTGCGCCATTACGAGCCAATCGTTCGCATGGCGGCGGGCAAGCTGTCGCGCAGCAGACCGGATCTGTACGAGGATATGTACCAGGTCGGCCAGATGTCCATGCTGCGGCTCTTCGCTCAATATAACGCGGACCGGGAAATTCCGTTCGAGGCGTATGCGATGAAAAGCGTAGTCGGCCATCTCAAAAATTATTTGCGCGATAAATCGTGGTATATTCAAGTGCCGAGGCGGCTCAAGGAGAAAGGGCTGCTGCTTGGCCGCGCCATCGACGAGTTGTCGGGGCAGCTTGGCCACTCGCCCAAGGTAGAGGAGATCGCGGCATACTTGGAGCTGTCCGTCGAAGAAACGATCGAAGTCATGACCTCCAGAGAATCGTATCAATACGTATCATTGGATACGCCGCTGTCGAGCGAGGGCGAAAGCGCCGCTACGATCGGGGATATGATCAGCTCGGACAACGACGAGATGTTGTCGCTCGACGGGCGGATGGATCTGCAGGAAGCATTAAGCAAGCTCAAGGAAGAAGAGGCGAAAGTGGTATCGCTCGTTTATGCGAGCGGGTTGTCCCAACGCGAAATCGCGACGCAGCTCGGCATCTCCCAGATGAGCGTGTCGCGCATCCAACGCCGGGCAATCGGCAAACTTCGCGAGCTGCTCGAGGACGATTATGCCGAAAGCGCGGCGGCGCGGGAGGAACAGAATTACTAGGCGGCTTAATCCGTCCTTCCGTAGAGGCAGGCCCATCGCGAACTGCCTTCTTGCCGTTAATGAACGCTCCTAGTATAATGAGGGCGATTAACGGCTTGAAGGCAGTTCGTTATGACGTTGTGCGCCTAAATTCTAATGAACGGAACGGAGGAGCGGCAATTGCGTCTGATCCTAAAGGATATCGTCAAACAATTCGGGGACAAGCAAGTGCTCCGGGGAGCGGGCTTCACCTTTGAAAAAGGGAATATTTACGGCCTTCTGGGCCGCAACGGCGCAGGCAAGACGACGTTGTTCGATTGTCTGAGCGGCGAGAAGGGAATGGACGGCGGGCAGGTGCTGCTGGAGGAGAACGGCGGCACGCGGGAGCTGAGGGAAGAAGACGTAGGTTACGTCTATTCGCTGCCCATATTGCCAGAGTTTCTGACCGGCTTCGAGTTCGTCGCCTATTTTATGGATATTAACCGGGACAAGCTTCAAGCGGGGATGAGCATCGACGATTATTTCGACATGATGAGTATGTCCGCCGAGGATCGCCATCGATTGATCAAGGGTTACTCCCACGGCATGAAGAACAAGCTCCAAATGCTGCTGTTTCTCATTACGAAACCTCCCGTCATTCTGCTCGACGAACCGCTTACTTCCTTTGACGTGATCGTGGCTTTGGAGATGAAGCGAATGCTGAAGGAGCTGAAGACGGACCATATTCTCATCTTCTCGACGCATATTCTGCAACTAGCCTCCGATCTATGCGACGAGCTGGTCGTTCTGCATAAGGGGGAGCTTTCCGCCGTGCCGTCCGAGCTGCTGCACAGCGCGGATTTCGAGCAATCCGTCATCAATCTGCTGAAGGATGAAGAGCATGCCGGGAATGTTTAGCACGCTGCAGGCGATTCGTACTTCCATTGCGACCAATCTGCTCATCTTTTACATTCAGAAGCTGCCGGTCGTCGGCAAACTCGTCAAGAACGGCATCTATGCGAATTTGGAGCTCAAAAAGGCGATCTCCATCCTGGCGCTGCTGCTTACATGGGTATGGGGATTCATTCTCCGCTTCCTCTATGTGGGGCTCATGATTTATCTGCCCGTAGCGGGCCTTGCCGGCGGAGAATGGTCGGAAGAGCAGCGGTTTAGGCAATTTGTACATATTTTCGCCATCATCAGCTTCGCCGTCGCGTCCGTGAGCAGCGCCACCGTGCTAGAACCCAAGCGGGAAAAATACATAGCCGTAAAGCTGATGAGATTATCGCCTGCCAGATATATGACAACGACGCTGGCTTATCGGTATGCGACCTTCGGGATCTATTTGTTGCCCGCCATGCTATTGTTCGCAACCCTCCTGGGAGCATCCATCCTAGAAGCGTTGATGCTGACGCTTATGATCACGTTGTGGCGCGTGCTCGCGGAATACGGCCATCTCAAGCTTTTTGAGCGAACGGGCATCGTTTTGATCAAAAAAACAGGGATCGTTTGGGCGGTTATTTTGATCGGATATGCCGCTGCTTACGCGCCGCTTCTGCTGGACAAGGTGCCGTCAACCGGAGATTACCTGCTTCTATGGCCCGTTGTTATCGTCATTGCGGCTGGAGGATGGTTCGCGGCCTCGCGGTTGGCGCGCTACGGTCGTTACAGAGAAGCGGTAGATGCCGCGACCAAGCGCGACGATCCGCTTCTGAACATCGGCCGGATGATGGCTGACGCGCAGAAAAAAAGCGTAGAGTCGAAAGCCGGCGACTATGAGCTGCGGCCGGATCAAAAGGATATGCAGAAGGACAAGCAAGGCCATGCTTATTTGAACGGGCTTTTCTTCCGGCGACACAAGAGCTTGATCGGCGGACCGCTTAACAAACGGTTAGCCATCATCGGTGCCTTGGGAGTCGCGGGCGTTATTTTGGCCCTATTGTTCCGCTCGCAATTGCAGCAGCTGGATTGGCGCCTGGAGATGCTCCTTCCGTTCCTGGTGCTGACGATGTACTTCATGTCCGTCGGAGAGAGCATATGCAGAGCGATGTTCTACAACTGCGATCTTAGTCTGATGAGATACAGCTTCTATCGCGGCGCCGCTTATGAACACTTTCGAATCCGGCTTGTCCAGGTGGCGAAGCGGAATCTGCTGATAGCCGCCGCGACGGGGCTGTCGCTGACGGCCGTCGCGTTCGCGGCGGGGGCCGCGGAGCCGAATGCGGAGCTGCTAATGCTTTGGCTCTGCGTCATCGCGCTTTCCTTGTTCTACAGCGTGCATCATCTGTTTATGTATTATATGTTCCAGCCGTATTCGACGGAGCTTAACGTCAAGAATCCGCTTTATTTCGCCGTGAACATGGGCGTGTCGTTCGCGAGCGGCTTAAGCCTTATTTGGCGCGGACCGGCTCTCCCTTTCACGATCGTTATCGTTGCCTTGACGCTCCTATACTTGGCGGCTGCCCTTGTTCTCGTGCGGAAGCACGGTCCCAGAACGTTCCGGGTGAAGTAATGCAGGTGGGGATTTCGCCATATTGAGTAGACCGATAGACGACTGATTTCCGGATAACCCGGATTTCGGTCGTCTTTTTTTTGGCGACAGCCGCCGCGCCTTGCACTACAAAAACGTCAAACGCGTCATGCTGGTTCGTAGTTGGGCGCGCGGCCGCGGCCTATACTTAGCTTAGAAATAAAAGAAAAAGTGAGGCCGACTGCATATGGAGAATAACGCGAGAAAAAAGAGCCTATGGTCGAAAGCCTATAAGGATCGGTACCTGTTGCTCATGCTGCTGCCGG
>JAQSXN010000008.1 GCA_029256665.1 Paenibacillus sp. | reverse complement strand
CATATCGACAACTAGGACGTTCACAAAAAATTGAAGTGAAAGTGTATTGACATGTTCTATATAAAGAACTACACTTTAGTTAGTGTTCTATATAACTAACAGAATAAGTGGGTGCATGGATGGAAACCAGTCGAATAAACCACAGCTTCTCGCCGCTCAAGGAAAAGGAAATCAATCTAAAAAGCGTGTTTGTCGTCATAAAAAAACGGCTTTGGCTCATCGTGTTGCTGACGGGGCTGCTGACCGCGCTGGGCAGCTTATATAATGCAAGGCCGGAGCCGCAAGTATACGTCTCCTCCACCCGGGTCATTATCGCCGCCAGCAACGACATGATGGCTACGGTAAGGGCGCTCGTGAGGGAGCCGATCGTGCTTAATCATGTCATCGAGGATTTGCAGCTTAACGCGTCGGCGGGGCAGCTTCGCGGCCAGGTTCGCGTCGATAGCGTCGACGCCTCGCTCATTACGGTCATCAGCGTGCTCGACAGCCATCCGGAAAGGGCTGCGGACATTGCCAATGCCATCGTCGAGAAGTATCGGGAGGTAGCGATGGATACGCTCGGCGTCCAGAGCATCAGGCTGCTGACGGCGGCGGAGCCCGACCCGACTCCGATCAATACGACGAGCAACACGATCGTTTACATCGCGTTTATGGTCGGCCTGATTCTAAGCGTAACGCTTGCTTTCTTAATGGAGTCGCTCGACGATTCCGTTCGCTCGGAGCAGGAAGTGGAGTCGATGCTGGGTCTTAACATGTTGGGCCATGTCTCGAGAATCAAGCCGCGTTCCTCCGCGCAGGCCGTGAAGAAATCAAAGCCGACTATGGTAAGGAGTGAAAGCGTTGGTTCGTGAAAAAGCAAAGATTGCCCGCAAAGTCGCAAGTCGCAGCCTGATGGCCCATCTGCATCCCGGTCACCGCATATCCGAGCAATTCCGTTCGATCCGCAACAACATTCAATTCGCGTCGGAAGGCAAGTCTATCCGCACGATCGTCGTTACCTCGCCTGCCGACGGCGACGGGAAGTCGACCTCCGCCGTCAACCTTGCCATCAGCATGGCGCAGAGAGGGGAGCGGGTGCTGCTCGTAGACGCCAATTTCCGGGCGCCCATGCTGCATAAGCTGTTCGGCTCCCAGATGTCGCCGGGATTATCGAGCGTGTTGGCGGGGCAATTGTCGCTGATGGATGCCGTCCAGCAGACGGAAATCGAATCGCTTGATCTTCTGACGAGCGGCGTGCACCAAACCTACTCGAGCGACATGCTGGATTCGTATCGCATGAAGGAAGTGCTGGAGGCCGCTTCGGCCGGGTACGATCGGGTTGTGATCGATTGTCCCGCGGTGCTGTCGGCGCCCGATACCAATGCGCTCGTGAACAAGTGCGACGGCGTCGTGCTGCTCCTCAGATGCGGCAAAACGACGCATGCCAAGGCGCTCGAAGCGAAACAAGCGTTAATGTTCGCGGGAGCGAACATCGTCGGCGCCATTCTGAATAAACGGAGTGTTAGATGATTCCGGTCGGATAACGCTCTTTTTTTGCGGCACAAATGATTGGTATTAACATGAAGACGAAGGCCGAAGCGGCGCTTGTCGATTCGGTCTTTATGTGCGGTTTACTTGTTCTTAATAAAGAACAACACAAAGAACAGCAAGTTGAAAGGTGAGGATTAGAATGACGTATCGACGAAGGCTGTCGCTTCTCGTGCTTCTGGATTCGGCCATTGTGGCTGCCGCCGTCTGGTTGGGCCGATTATTGCTTGGGCCTGCGACGGAGGATGCGGGGATGACGTCTATCTATTTTGTATTCGCGTCGCTGGTAGCGGGACATCATATCTTCTTTTTTGCCTACAAGCTCTACAAGAAGGCATGGGAATACGCGAGCATCGGCGAGCTGCTCATTATGATGAAGGCGGTTATGCTGGCGGGCACGCTCGCCATTGTCGCGCAAGCGGCGGTGCATGGAGCCGTGCAATGGCGATTGCTGGTTGCGACGGGGCTCATTCATCTTCTGCTTGTCGGCGGATCGCGGCTAGTTTGGCGCATCGTCAGAAGCGGCTTTGGCAAACAAAGCGGGAAGCGGAAACGAACGCTGATCGTCGGGGCGGGTTCGGCGGGTACGATGCTCGTGCGCCAGCTGCTGGGGAATTCCGATACGGAGCTGAATCCAGTCGCTTTCGTCGATGACGACGCGAACAAACAAAACCTCGATATTATGGGCATTCCCGTATGCGGAGCCGTTCGAGAAATCGCCCGAAAAGCGAAGGAGCTCGAGATCGATAACATCGTTATTGCCATTCCGTCGCTCAGCAAGAAACAACTCTACAACATCTATACGGAATGCGCGAAAACATCGGCCAAAACGCAAACGATTCCGATGCTGGAGGATTTGGCGACAGGTCGAATTTCGGTGACGCAGTTCCGGGACGTTCAAGTCGAGGATCTGCTTGGCCGCGAGCCCGTGGAGCTGGATATCGAGAGCATCTCCGGCTACGTTTCGCGCAAGGTCGTGTTAGTGACGGGTGCGGGCGGTTCGATCGGCTCGGAGGTATGCAGGCAAATATCGAGGTTTCTCCCGGAGAAGCTCGTGCTGCTCGGTCATGGCGAGAATAGCATCTACGCGATCGAGATGGAGCTCAAGGAGATGTTCAAGGAAACGAACATCAAGTTTTATACGGAAATCGCGGACTTGCAGGACGCGGATAAAATGTTGGCCGTCATGCTCGCCCACCGGCCGCATGTCGTCTACCACGCCGCCGCGCACAAACATGTGCCGCTGATGGAGCGGAATCCGGAGGAAGCGTTCAAGAACAACGTGATGGGCACGCTGAACGCGGCCAGAGCAGCCAGCAAGGCGCGCGTCGAAACCTTTGTCATGATCTCCACGGACAAAGCGGTTAATCCGACCAGCGTGATGGGCGCGACCAAACGGCTGGCGGAGATGATCATCCAGCATATGGACAGCGTCAGCACGACCAACTTCGTCGCGGTTCGGTTCGGCAACGTGCTCGGCAGCAGGGGCAGCGTGATCCCGCTCTTCCAGAAGCAGATCGCGAACGGAGGGCCCGTCACGGTGACTCATCCGGATATGGTCCGTTATTTCATGACGATCCCGGAAGCGTCGAGATTGGTCATTCAAGCGGGGGCGCTGGCCAGAGGCGGAGAAATCTTCGTGCTGGATATGGGGGAGCCGGTGCGGATTACCGATCTCGCCCAGAACGTCATACGGATGTCGGGGTTCTCCGTCGACGACATCGGCATTGTGTACACCGGCATTCGTCCGGGAGAGAAGCTGTTCGAGGAGATGCTGGGAGAGGGCGAGATGACGGAGCAGCAGGTCTATCCCAAAATTTATACCGGCAAAGCGTCGGATGTGCTCTACGAGGAGATCGAATCGATGATTGCCGATTTCCCGGGCATGAACGGCGCTGAACTTAAAGTGAGACTGCTGGATCTGGCTAATCATTTCGTCAGGGATTCGAAGTCGAAGCTGGCGACGATTACGGGCTAAAGAGAAAAGGAGCGGTGTAGAGATGAAAGTGAGAAAAGCGATTATTCCGGCAGCGGGCCTGGGCACGCGGTTTCTGCCGGCGACCAAGGCGATGCCCAAGGAAATGCTGCCGATCGTCGATAAGCCCACGATTCAATATATTGTAGAAGAAGCGATCGAGTCCGGCATCGAGGACATCATTATCGTAACGGGCAAAGGGAAACGAGCCATCGAAGACCACTTTGACAACTCCATGGAGCTGGAGCATATTCTAACCGCCAAGAGCAAGTTCGATCTGCTCCAGGAGGTGCGGAAGTCCTCGGACATGGTCGACATTCATTATATTCGCCAAAAGGAGCCGCGCGGGCTCGGCCATGCGATATGGTGCGCCCGCAAGTTCATCGGCGACGAACCGTTCGCGGTGCTGCTCGGCGACGATATCATCTCCGCTCCTAAGCCTTGCCTTCGTCAGATGATCGAGAAATACGAGCAGTACGGCTCGTCCATAATCGGCGTGCAGCGCGTGGCCGAGGAGTCCGTTTCCAGATACGGCATCGTGGACGGCATGATGATGGAGCCGTCGTTCCACCGAATCAATCATCTCGTCGAGAAGCCCAAACGCGAAGCGGCGCCTTCCAATATGGCGATCATGGGCCGCTACATTCTTACCCCGGAAATCTTCGATATCTTGGGCGATCAGCCTCCGGGATCGGGCGGCGAGATCCAGTTGACGGATGCGATCGCCGAGTTAAACCGTTCCCGGGCCGTATTCGCCTACGAATTCGACGGCAAGCGGTACGACGTCGGCGAGAAGATGGGCTTTATCCAGACGACGATCGAGTTCGCGCTGCAACGCGAGGAATTGCGCTTCGAATTGCTGGACTACTTGACCCGCATGCTGGAGAAGGAGACCGCGCCCCGATAAGGCGCGACGTAGACGCGATGGGAATACGGCCGAAAATATTGTTCTGCGCGACGGTGGATTATCACTTTAGGGCGTTCCATCTGCCCGTCATGGAATGGTTCCAGCAGCTCGGATGGGAAGTGCACGTCGCCGCGCGCGGCGGGCTCGCGCTGCCGCATACGGATCGCAAGTTCGACTTGCCGATCGCGCGCTCTCCTTTAAGCAGATCGAATATAAAAGCTTACCGGATGCTCAAGCAAATGATCGACGAGACGGACTACGACATCATCCATTGCCACACGCCAATGGGCGGCGTCCTGGCTCGGCTCGCGGCAAGGCAGGCCAGAGCGAAGGGGACGAAGGTCATCTATACGGCACACGGCTTCCACTTCTACAAAGGGGCTCCGCTGCCGAATTGGTTGCTGTATTATCCCGTCGAGCGCTGGTTATCCGCCCATGCGGACTGCCTGGTGACGATTAACGAAGAGGATTACGGGCGCGCCAGGAAAGCAGGGTTTCGCTCCGGCATCATCGCCCACGTGCATGGCGTCGGCGTGGATACCGTTACGTACGCTCCCATTAGCGACGAAGAGAAGCGGACTAGGCGGGAACGGTACAACTACGGGCCCGACCACTTCCTACTGATCTACGCGGCGGAGTTTAACGCGAACAAAAACCATCGGCTGCTAATCTACGCGCTAGCCAAGCTGAAGACGAGAGTGCCGGGCGCCAGATTATTGCTGGCGGGAGAGGGGCCGCTGCTGCACGAATGCCGGGCGCTTGCCATCCAGCTCGGCGTCGCGCATCTCATCGAGTTCCTCGGATACCGGGACGATCTCGACGAGCTGTATCCGATGTGCGATGCGGCCGTCGCGTCCAGCTTAAGGGAGGGCTTGCCGCTTAACGTCATGGAAGCGATGGCTTGCGGCTTGCCCGTTGTCGCAACGCGCAATCGCGGCCACAGCGAGCTCGTCGACGAAGGGCGCACGGGGTTCATCATCGAGCCCCACGACGTCGCGTCGTTCGCCAGCCGGCTCCAGCTGCTCCATTATTTCCGCGACTCCAGACGGCGGATGGGCGAGCGGAGCGCGGAACGGGCGCGCCGCTATTCGCTCGAGCAAGTGATGGGGGAGCTGGGGGAGATGTATTTGACCTTTATGATGGATCGCGTTGAAGAAACGGAGAGAGTGCGATGGAACGTCCGTTAAGGATTTTGCACGCGGTTGTCAATATGAACCGCGGCGGGGCAGAGACATTGCTGATGAATCTGTACCGGCACATGGACAGGAGCAAGATACAGTTTGACTTTCTTACTTCCAAGGAGGGCCTTTTCGACGAAGAGATCCTCTCGTTAGGCGGACGTATTCATCGGATCCCCTATATCGATCAACAGGGATATCGGAGTTACGTTCGTGAGTTAAATCGGTTTTTTCGGACCCATGCCGAATACACCATCGTTCACTCCCATATGGACATGATGAGCGGATTGGTCTTGCGTGCCGCCAAAAAAGAGAATATCCCCGTACGCATCGCCCATAGTCACAATACGAGAAGCGAAGGCGGAAGGGCGGCTCGATTGTTCAAGCGATATGCGGGTTCTCATATCCCAAGAGCGGCGACGCACCGATTCGCGTGTTCGACGGACGCGGCCGACTGGTTATTTCCAGGGCAAAGACAAACGGTCTCTATTTTGAATAACGGCATTGATCCGGCCCTTTTCTATTATTCGGCGTCTTCCAGGGAAGTTATTCGAGCGGAATGGCCGGCGGATGACGGGACGTACGTCATTGGACATATCGGAAGATTTAATCATCAGAAAAATCATGAATTACTTCTCGATATATTCAAAGGCGTCCATGATGCCGTAGCAAACAGCCTTCTAATTCTTGTCGGAGAAGGACCTCTCAAAGGGCAAATGGTTCAAAAGGCCAAAGACTTGGGACTTGAGCACAATGTACTCTTTCTTGGCATAAGAGCGGATGTACATCAAGTCGTGCAAGGTTTCGATGCTTTTGTTTTTCCGTCCCATCACGAGGGGCTTCCCGTTACATTAATCGAGGCTCAGGCATCGGGATTGCATTGCTACGTTTCGAATACCATTACGTCCGAAGCGGATCTGGGTCTTGGGCTGATGACATTTCTGTCTAATCGCTCCGTTAATCAATACGTAGACGCGATAACGCATGCCAAGCGCTCTACACGGACGATTGCCGACGATTCGCTTATTCGCCGCGGTTATGATATACGAGCGACGGCAAAATGGCTGCAGCGCTACTACGAACAATATCGCGAGGTGAGACATGAGAACGTTAACCGTATTTACGCCGACGTATAACAGGGCCTATTGCCTCGAGGCGCTTTACGAAAGCTTGAAGCGTCAAACAAGCCGTGATTTCGAATGGCTCATTATCGACGATGGATCAAAGGATGGTACGGATGCGCTCGTATCCAAATGGAAGAAAGAGGAAGTTATCGATATTCGGTATATTCGCCAGAACAATCAAGGCATGCACGGAGCGCATAACACGGCCTATGAACATATCGTTACGGAGCTTAACGTTTGTATCGATTCCGACGACTACATGCCTAATGATGCCGTCGAAAAAATCGTGGGCTTCTGGAGCCGCAATAAAAGCGATGAAGTTAGCGGGTTTGCAGGGCTGGACGCGACAACGGAAGGGCGGATTATCGGGACCCCCTTTCCCGCGGGGCTGGAGCGCTCCACGTTATTCGATTTGTACCAGCGTCATGGAGTAACGGGAGACAAAAAGCTTGTGTATCGATCAAGTCTGACGCGAAGGCATCCGTATCCTGTATTTGAAGATGAACGTTATGTGGGCTTGGCTTACAAATATTACAAGCTGGATCAAGAGTACAGCCTGTTGCTGCTAAACGAAGTTTTATGTCATGTGGATTATAGAGAAGACGGTTCCTCCAGGAACATGTTCATGCAGTATGTTCGTAATCCGCAAGGGTTTTCCTTCTACAGAAAGGCGCTTATGGAGCTGCCGTTCGGCAATTTGCGATTCAAATACCGTCAAGCTATCCATTATATATCAAGCAGCCTGTTTTCGGGCAATAGGCATTGGTTAGCCGATACTCCGCATAAAGGATTGACGCTTCTAGCAATCGTGCCTGGCATTGCTCTGCATCTGTATATTCTTCGGAAAACCAAATCGACTCGACTCGCATTGTCAAGGGGAAGATCCAATGACTATTCTGTGGGCTAGTCTCGTGTCCGTCACGTTTTTCGGATTCGTCGCCAGATATTTTTCCGTCCCCGTCATTCATGGGCACAATCCAATACAACCCAATAAGCTTGCCGCGGCGTTAGCCGCAATTACGCTTGTATTGGTTTCGGGACTGCGGAACAACATCGGCGACACCTTCCTGTACATGCATGGATATCGAGTCAATCCATTGGATTGGGAGCAGGTGTTTCAGGAGAAAGATATTGCATTTGGCATATTGCAATTACTGCTTCAGCGCATGACCAGCGATCCGCAGATCATGATATTCGTAACCGGCCTCGTCACGAATATTCTGATTGTGATCGCGATGTATCGATATGCCAGACTGTTCGAGGTCGCCTTGTACGTTTATATAACCTCGGGAGCGTTTATCGTGTCGATGAATGGACTCCGGCAATATCTTGCGGCGGCCATCATATTTATTGGAACCAAATATTTGCTGCAAGGAAAATGGAGGCCATACATGTGCGTCGTTCTGGCGGCTTCCCTTTTTCATCAAAGCGCGTTGATCATGGTCCCTATCTATTTTGTCGTGAGGCAGAAAGCATGGACCAAGCTCACCATGTTTTTAATAGCGATGGCATTGGTAATCGTGCTCGGCTATAACTATTTCTCCGAGATGCTATTCTCCGCGATCGCCGACACGCAGTACGGTCAATATGAAGCCTTCCAAGAAGGCGGAGCCAACATTTTGCGCGTCGTTATTCAATTGATTCCGCTCATCATAGCTTTTTTTGGCAGGGAGAAATTAAGAGCTATCTTCCCTGGAGGGGACGTCTTCGTGAACTTATCGATTATAGCGTCCGTGCTTATGATCATCGCTACCCAAAATTGGATATTCGCAAGGCTAACGATCTACTTTGCTTTATATCAAGTGGTCTTGATTAGCTGGTTAACGAAACTGTTCAGGAAAAAAGATGAGAGAGTCGTGTACATAGGAATTGCGCTCTTCTATTTCATGTACTTCTTCTATGAGAATGTCATGATCCTGGATATTCGCTACACGAGCGATTACATCAAGTGGCCGTTCTAAATTCCCGAAAGGAGGAGGAGCATGATGGAACAGAAGGAGCGAATTCCGCGCATTATCCATTATTGTTGGTTCGGTCGCGGAGAAAAACCGAAAAAAATATTGGCTTGCATGCGCAGCTGGGAGAAAAAACTAGGTAAGGGCTACCGGTTTATGGAATGGAATGAAAGCAACTTCAACCTGAAGCTGTCCAAGTATGCGAGCGAAGCCTACGAGGCGAAAAAGTATGCATTCGTCAGTGATTACGTTCGTCTGTATGCCCTTTATAATCATGGCGGGATTTATTTGGATACCGACGTTGAAGTCGTCAAACCGCTAGACGCGCTGCTGACGCATGAGGCGTTCTCCGGTTTCGAGGACGAACGTTTCTTGCAATCCGGAACGATGGGCGCGGTCAAGGGACATCCTTGGATTAAGAAACTATTAAACGATTACGAGAAGAGAACGTTTCTGTTGCCGGACGGAACCTATGACATGATAACCAATACGGCCGTCATTTCCGGTTTGTGCAAATCGGATGGACTATTGTTGAACGGTAAGCATCAAGTATTGGAAAATGGCGTCGTCTTCTATCCCCGTGAATATTTCAGCCCTTACGACTATATAAACGGAGGAAGCTATGTAACGGATGAGAGCTATACGATCCATCACTTTGCGCAATCGTGGCTTCCGGCTCATGTGCGGCTGAAAAGCGGAGTGAAACGAATTGCCAGCCGCATTATCGGTCCAAAAGCGATTGCGAGGATGAGAAAACTTTTTGCATAAACGTAGAGCAGCAATTCGAAAGAGATAGATAGAGGAGAGGCCTGTGATGATAAAACGTTTGTTCGATATCGGGGCTGCAAGCTTGCTCTTGATCGCCGCTTCGTTACCCATGGCAATCGTCGCGATTCTTGTGCGGACAAAGCTCGGTTCTCCCATCCTGTTTAAGCAGGAACGCCCGGGACTACAAGGCCGTCCGTTCATGCTGTTCAAATTTCGGACGATGACCGACGCGCGGGATGGAGAAGGAAAGCCGCTGTCCGACCACTTGCGCCTGACGCCGTTTGGCTTGTTGCTGCGAAAGCTGAGTTTGGATGAACTGCCTCAATTGGTCAACGTCGTAAGGGGAGAACTCAGTCTGGTAGGCCCAAGACCGCTGCTTATGGATTATTTGCCGCTTTACACGGAAGAGCAGGCAAAGCGGCATTTAGTCAGACCGGGGATTACGGGATGGGCCCAGGTGAACGGCCGCAACGCCGTCTCGTGGGAGGAGCGGTTCGACCGCGATGTATGGTACGTCGAGAACCGATCCTTCTGGCTCGATATACGCATATTGATTCTGACCGTCATTCGCGTCTTCCGATCCGAAGGAATCAGCAATGGCAACCATGCCACGATGCCCCTATTCGAAGGCCAGACGCAAAATCAGAAAGGGTGATCCCCATGTCAAAACAAACATCGCGCATCTATTTGTCGCCGCCGCATATGAGCGGGAACGAGCAAGCTTATATCGACGAAGCTTTCCGTTCGAACTGGATCGCGCCGATCGGACCGAATATAACGGCATTTGAGCAACAGATGTCGGAGTACGTCGGGGCCCGCGGCGCGGCAGCGGTCAGCTCGGGAACGGCAGCTATTCATTTGGCCTTGCAATTGCTTGGCGTCGGGGATGGAGATACGGTTCTATGTCCAAGCTTCACCTTCGTAGCGACGGCTAATCCGATTCGCTATCTAGGCGCTGAGCCGATCTTCGTCGACTCGGAGCCAGGAACTTGGAACTTGTCTCCGATCGCCCTGGAGCGGGCATTGCGGCTAGAAACGTCGGCGGAGCGCATCCCCAAAGCCGTTATCGTTGTCCATCTATACGGCGGCATGGCGAACATGGGGGAGATTATGGAGATCTGCGAGCGATACCGCGTGCCCGTGCTCGAGGATGCGGCAGAATCGTTAGGATCCACGTACCGCGGGCGCCAGAGCGGCACGTTTGGCGCATTTGGCGTCTATTCTTTTAACGGCAATAAGATCATTACGACTTCCGGCGGCGGAATGCTCGTGTCGGACAATACCGAAGCTCTGGAGAGGGCCAAGTTTCTTGCTACTCAGGCTAGAGATGCCGCCGGGCATTATCAGCATAGCGTCATGGGCTACAACTATCGAATGAGCAATGTGCTGGCGGGCATTGGCAGGGCACAGCTTGAAGTGCTGGAGCAGCGGGTTGAAGCTAGACGGGCGATTTACCGTAGGTACGAAGATACGCTTGGCAAGATGAAATCCGTTGCATTCATGCCGGAGCTGGAAGGCACGCGCAGCAACCGGTGGCTCACGGCTATGACGCTCCAATGCGCGGGAGCCGAAACGGTCATTGGAAATCTGCTGGATGAACTCGCGAAAGCCGATATTGAAGCCAGGCCTCTCTGGAAGCCGCTGCATCTTCAGCCTTTGTTCAAAGGAGCGGCATTCTACGGGCATAACGAACAAGGTGTTTCGGTATGCGAGGAACTGTTCCGCACGGGCATCTGTTTGCCTTCCGGCTCGAGTATGGGCACGGAAGAGCAGGAGAGAGTTATTCGCGTTATCGCAGAAGTTCTTGGAGATTTGCGTACCGAAAAGACGGAGGCGGCAAGCTAAAGGTAACGTTCGCCGCGTAAACGGGGTCTGACGATGCGCGCAGGCGTTCCGTATGCGACGGACAGCGGCGCGATATCGCGGATGACTGTCGAGCCCGCGCCGATCACGCTATGCTCGCCGACCGATACTCCGTGAATGATAGTCGCGCCAATCGCGATTGCGGCGTAATCGCCGACGGTCGCGTTGCCGCCGGTTGCGGCTTTGGGAGCGAAGCTGACGAAGTCGCCGATCCGGGAGTCGTGTTCGACGATCGAGTGGGCATATAATACGGCATGCTCGCCGATGCTCGCGTCGCAGCCGACAAAGGCGCCGGACATAACGACCGAGCCTGCGCCGACGCGGGCTCCTTTCGCGATGACGGCGGAAGGATGAATGGCGGTAACAAACGTCAATTCCGGACGCGTTCTCTTGATTCGCTGCCACGCTTGTCCTCTTGTCCAGTTATCGCCAATGGCGACGATTGCGCCATCCAAGGCATGGTCAGGATGGGCCAACCACGTTTCATCCCCCAAAACTTCGTAGCCCGATATTCGATCTCCAGCCGTCTTGCCGTTGTCGAGCAATCCTATTATTTGATAGCGGCCTTGTCGTTCTATAGTATCGATGACGGCCTTGGCATGTCCGCCGGCCCCGATAACCACGATTTTTTTCGACATTCGAGCTAACCCCCAAAAACCTGATTCTTTAAATCTTCTTCTCCATTCTAGCATAACCAGGGTCAACTGCGGATTGGATGCGATTGTAGAAAAATGGTGAATGCAATTGACAGATTTACTAGCGGATGCTAATCTGTAAATGTGTTCGTTTTATAGAACAAAATTTTAATTTTGTTCGTTATTTGCGAATGAAGGAGACCAACATGAAAATGGAAGCCGTGCTCCATACCGGGGACTTTTCTCAGGAATTACGATTGTTGCTAGCTTTTCTGGAGATTGAAGAGGGGACGGAGTTAAGCTATGAACTTTGGGAGCTCATGAAGGATGTCGATTGGCAGGCGTTCATCGAGCTGGCCAGGCATCATCGCGTGTTCCCGACCATTAACCGGAAGCTGCAGGAGCAGCGGCCTATTCGCGTGCCCGCTTTCGTCATAGGCATGTTCCAAAAGGACTATTACCGTAACACGCTGCAGATGCTCGCGCTTAGCGGCGAGATGGAGCAGCTCGCTACCACGTTCCAGAGCGCCGACATACGGGTGTTGTTTCTTAAAGGTCCCGTCATCGCGGCGGATCTGTACGGCGACGTGTCGCTCCGGACCTCCTGCGATCTCGACATGCTGGTTCCGATGGATCGCCTGGAAGCGGCAGAAGGACTGCTTGTATCCCAGGGATACGTGAAAGACGATTACATAACGAGCGTGTTGAACGATTGGAAGTGGAGACATCATCATATAACGTTCCATCATCCCGCGAAGGGAATAAAGGTAGAGGTCCACTGGCGACTCAATCCGTCTCCCTCCAAGGAGCCTGGATTCGAGGAGCTGTGGAACCGCAGGCGGCAGAGTTCCCTGATCAGCCGGCCGATCTACTTCTTGGGGAGGGAGGATCTGTTCATGTTCCTCGTCTCCCACGGCGCGCGCCATGGTTGGTCCAGACTTCGTTGGCTGCTGGACATCAAGCAGCTGATGAATCAGAAGGTCGACTGGCCCAAACTAGCCGCTCATCTGCGCAAACACCAGATGCTGCACATCGGCGGCCAGGCGTTGTTTCTCGCAGCCAAGCTGCTTGCAGCGCCGCTGCGCGAGGAGATGAAGCCGATTCTGACGACCCGCAAGGCGGGCTGGCTGGCGGAAGACACGATGTTCTACATGGAGCGGATGGTCAATCTGCACTCGCCTCCCGTGCCCAAAGATATCGAGCAATATCATAAACAATATTTGTTCGGGCTGATGACGCTGCGCCAGAAGTGCGTATACGCTCTAAGCATCATGCATCCGTACCATGAGGACGCGGAGACGCTGCCATTGCCGAAGAAGCTGCACTTCTTGTATTTCGCGCTTCGCCCTTTCCTTTGGTTATGGAGAAAGCTCGGCCGAGCTAAAAAGCGCGATAACGCGGCGGAGTCTTAAAGACGTCTCCCGGTTCGAGAAAGGGGTAGGGTTGTCATGTTTCAAAAAGCGATAAAAACGATTGTCGCGCAGTATCGGAGCAGGGGTTTGTTTCATGCGATTCTAATGAATGCCGTGCAACTATTCGCTTTCGCAAGAGGACTCATATTCAAACTACTGTATTTGCGCAGTATAGCTGGAAGTATGTTCGCCATGCAAGGAGGCAGCACAATCGAGATATTTAATAGGCGGGCGAAGCTCTCTGTGGGACGATTCGTTTTTCTGCGGAAGAACATAAGCATCCGGATCGACGACGAAGGACAGCTGAGGTTAGGCCATCATGCGTTTATAAATGACAATTGCACCATTAATTGCGCCATGGAGATTACGATCGGCGACTACGCGAAGATCGCTCCGAATGTTTGCATCAACGACCACGATCATAATTATCGCGGAACGGCGGAGGGTCATTTGCTCAAAGGTCCCGTTTATATCGGCAATCATGTATGGATAGGAGCGGGCTCCATTATTTTGCGAGGAACCCATATCGGCGACAATGCCGTAATTGCTGCCGGAAGCATCGTGAAAGGAAACATTCCGGCGGATACGTTGTACCTAAACAAACGCGAGAAACAATTCTCTCCAATCCTTCAAGAGAGACAGGATTCATTCGCGCGCGGTACGGCGAAAGGAGTGGGAGCGATATGAAGAAACGCGTGCTGTTTACCGTCTATGCGATGGAAATCGGAGGGATCGAGCGGAGTCTAGTCAATCTGCTGGAGCAATTCGATTACGACAACTTCGAGGTGGACTTGATCGTTTTCCGCCATGCCGGCGAATTTATGGACATGATTCCGAAGCAAGTGAACCTATTGCCGGAATCCGCCAGCTACTCGGGCATTCGGAAATCAATATCCCACTGCCTTAAGCAAGGATTATTAAAAGCAACTTTGGTTCGCGTTGCCTCCAAAGCCGCCGCTGCGATAAGCGCCCGACGATTGCGCCCATCCGAAGGACCCGGCTATATTCAGATGCAATATGATTCCAGATGGTTCGCGGCCACGCATCAAGGGCCGGAAGGCGAATACGATTTGGCTGTCAGCTATGCATGGCCGCATGACTTCGTCGCCCGGAAGGTCGTCGCAAAACGCAAGATCGCATGGATTCATACGGACTTCGCCCAGCTTGAGATGGATCGGGCGATGGACGAAGCGGTGTGGAGTCTTTACGACTATATAATCTCCATCTCGGAAGCTTGCACGGAGTCGTTCGTCAGCACTTATCCAAGGTTGCGGCGTAAACTCAAGCTTATCGAGAATATTACATCTCCTGTATTCATAAGGGATATGGCTGATAGGGGAGGGATTGAAGGAGTCCCCAAGAGAGAAGGATTCATGATCGTCTCCGTCGGCCGACTCTCTCCGGTCAAAGGGTTTGATAACGCGATATTGGCGCTAAAGCTGCTGCATGATCGCGGTTTGACGAACATCAAGTGGAACGTAGTGGGATATGGCGGATCAGAGAACGAGCTGCGAGAGCAAATTTCGAGCTGCGGACTCCAAGACAGTTTCTTGCTGCTAGGTAAACAAGTGAACCCTTATCCGTTCATAAAACATTGCGATCTGTACGTGCAGCCTTCAAGGTACGAGGGGAAAGCCGTTACGGTGACGGAGGCGCAAATTCTTCATAAGCCGATTATTATAACCGACTATCCTACCGCATCCAGTCAGGTTGTGGACGGCAAGACGGGCATTATTTGCGCATGCAGCGCCGAAGGCCTGGCGGATGCGATCGCCGAGCTTTATTACAACGAAGAGAAGCGGACGGAGCTGATCGTCAACCTGGAACAACTGGATTACCATAATCGGCATGAACTCGATAAATTGTACGATATGGTCGTTTAATCTTTTTTTTTCGGGAGGAAGCAGAGGAATGGCAACAAACGTTAGCATCGTCATCCCCGTCTACAATGCAGAGAAGTATTTGGCAGAATGTATCGAATCGCTGCTCGGACAGACGCTTGCGGGCTGCGAATACATATTCGTCAATGACGGTTCAAGCGACGGGAGCCTTGCATTGATCGAGAAGTATCAACGAGAACATCCGTGCATCAGATTAATGAACCAATCCAATCAAGGCGTTAGCGCCGCAAGAAATGCCGGGATCGCAGCGGCCGTAGGCGAGTACATCGGATTCGTGGATGCGGACGATTGGGTGGAATCGGATATGTGCGAGGTGATGTACAATGCTGCCGAGCAGTCGCAATGCGATGTCGTGCTCGCGAATTACGAAAGCACGATCGATGGAAAACCGTTCATCGCAACGTTTGAATTTCCTTCATTTTGCTTGCTGGACCGAGATTATTTGAGAGACGAAGTGCTGGTATTATTTCTGAAAGGCTGGACAATGAATTCGGTGTTCAATAAATTGTTTCGCACCTCCCTGCTGCGCCGTTACGATATCGTCTTCCGAAAGGGGCTGGCGTTTGGAGAGGACAGGGCATTTGTCATGGAGTATTTCGCAATCGCCTCGTCGATGGTATACGCGGACAAGATTGTTTATTATTACCGCGAAGTCAGCGGCAGCGCAAGCAGAAACCTGGAAAAGTCGGATTACTTCAACCACGCCCTTCTCATGTATGAGATGGACTTCCCTGAAGGCTACGCGAATTTATTGCCCCCGACCGAGGTTTCCAGGATCAAATCGATTGAACTCATATCGGCGATCATGTCTTATATCCATGTTTACTTGAAGCCGGACAACGGTCTAAGCTTCTGGCGGAAATATCGTGCGATCAGGCATGTGCTGCGGCACCCGGCCGTACGTTTTTCTTTGCCTATTTACATAAGCGAACCAAAGAAACGGAGCAGATACGAGAGATGGTTTACTCGATTCATGGAGCTAAGGTCCGTGCTCGGACTCGTTTGCGCCGCTTATTTCAGCAAATTACGAAATCACGCCAGTATTGGAGGATAATGCTATGAAAATCATGATGTTCGCGCATGGTGGGAGCTTGAATCGGGGATGCGAAGCAATCGTAAGGTCCACCACGAATTTAATCAAAGACGGAATCGGGGACTCGAAGGTGTATTTGGCCTCGCACAAACCTGAAACCGACAAGGTGATTGGGCGGTTAGACGGAATCTTTGACGGCTCGCCTTCGACGATTACGAAGTATTCGAAGGATTGGTTCGTGGCGGTGCTCCAGAATAAGCTGTTTCGCAACGAGTCTTATGCGCTTGGCAAGATCGAGGAGAAAACGATCCGCAGAATTAAGGAGATGGACGTCGTCATGTCCATCGGAGGCGATAATTATTGCTACGGAGAACAACCGCATTGGTATGAAATCGATAAAAAAGTAAAGCAGCAGGGAAAAAAGCTTGTGTTATGGGGATGCTCCATCGGGGAGGAAGATATGTCTCCGCAGAAGCTCGAGGACTTGAAGCGTTTCGATCTAATCGTTGCCAGGGAATCTCTTACCTACAACATGTTAAAGGAAAGAGGTCTTCGGAAAGTAAAGCTAGCCGCAGATCCCGCGTTTACGATGGAGCAGGAGCAATTGCCGCTGCCGGCAGGTTGGGCCGAGGGCAATACGATCGGCCTCAACTTCAGCCCGTTGGTATGGAAGCTTAACGAACAGTCCCGGATATCGGTCATGCAGCTAATCGAACACATATTAGAGACGACGGATATGACGATTGCCCTTACGCCTCACGTGATCTATGAAGGAAATAACGATTACGAGGTGCTGAAGCAATATTACGAGCAATTCAAAGCAAGCGGCAGAGTGCTTCTTCTGCCCGATAACTTGACGGCCATTCAATATAAGGGATATATCGCGCGAATGAGGTTTTTTATCGGAGCGCGGACCCATGCAACGATTGCCGCCTACTCGAACTTCGTTCCGACGATGGTTCTGGGATATAGCGTGAAATCCAAAGGGATCGCAAAGGATATTTTCGGCGAAGAAAAGCTAGTGATCCATCTTGAGCATTTATCCGACTTTAACAAGCTTAAAGCCGGGTTCTCGGAGCTGATCAGAGACGAAGCGCTTATCAAACGGCAGCTTATGCAGGCCATTCCCGGCGTAAAGCAACTATCTCATCAAGCCGTGCATTATCTGCGGGAACTGGGATAGACGCTATGAAGAAACGATTGCTGTTTGTTATGCCGAGTCTTGCTGCCGGCGGCGGAGAGCGCAGTTTGGTGAATTTGCTTTCGCAAATCG
>JAQSXN010000497.1 GCA_029256665.1 Paenibacillus sp. | reverse complement strand
CCGACATGGCCGATCAACAATATGTACAAAGACGTTCCGGGCGCCGATTGGGGCATCTATCCGCTTGTGTCGTCCGACGATCAGCCAGTGCTCTCGCAAAGCACGGGAGGATTGCCTTCACACTACTACGTCGTAAGCAAAAAGTCGAAACATCCGGAAGCTCCGTTCTTGCTCCTAAATACCTATATTGAGAAAATCTACGGAAACTTCGATAAGAATTACCATACGGTTACTGTGGATGGAAAAGATTACAATGAATTCATGCTTTCACCGATCACCGGAGGCTTGCCTGGCAACAATCCGAGGTCGGCTACCGCGGTTCAAGCAGCGAGGAAATCCGGCGATTTGTCGGCGATGAATGACGAACAGAAAACCTACTTCGATCAAGTGGCGAAATTCGAGGCCGGCGACGCGACAATGTGGGCCGCGAATAAATTGTGGGCGGAAGGCGGCGTATTCAGCCTCCTTGGCCAATACGTAGACAACAACCAAGTGTTCACTTCGGCGTATGTGGGCAATCCGACTACGACGATGATCACGAAAGGTCCTTCGCTTCGCGATGAAGAAGTCAAGATGATGACATCCATTATTATGGGTTCCAAGCCGCTCGACTACTTCGACGAGTGGGCAGCGAATTGGCTTGCATCCGGCGGTCAGAGCATTCTCGACGAGGTCAACGCCAGCGGTATGGTTCAATAAGACGTAACAGGGGGATAGGGGCTAGCCGCTAGCCGCTATCCCTTCTTGGAACAAGGAGAGAGGGGAATCTATTGAGCCGAAGAAATTGGAGATTGGAATTGCCGCTGCACCTTATGCTGGTGCCGGGTATTATCATCGCCCTGCTATTCAGCTACGGCCCGATGGTCGGCATTGTCATGGCTTTCCAGAATTTTATCCCGGTTAAAGGGATTTTTCACTCCGAGTGGGTTGGATTGGATCATTTCCGATATATCTATAGCTTGTCCGAGACAAGGGGAGTACTACGAAATACTGTGTTTATCGCACTTTTGAAAATTATCGGCGGACTCGTCGCGCCTTTTGTCACCGCACTTCTACTGAATGAGATCAGGAAGAAGTTCTATAAGCGCTCCGTCCAAACGATTATCTATATGCCGCACTTCATGTCCTGGGTCATTATGGCCGGCGTCTTGATTGATGTGCTCTCTCCGACTTCCGGGATCGTGAATCAATTCATTGCGTGGTTAGGCTTCGATAAAGTGTTCTTCCTAGGCAATGATAAGTGGTTCCCTTACGTACTGGCGGTGACCGACGTATTGAAGGAATTCGGATTCGGAACGGTGGTCTATTTAGCTGCCATCACTACCGTAAATCCTTCTTTGTACGAAGCGGCCGTCCTGGACGGTGCGAACCGCTGGAAACAAACGCTTTACGTGACGATTCCCGCGATCATTCCGATTACGATATTGCTTACGACGCTCGCGCTCGGCAACGTGCTGAACGCCGGCTTCGACCAAGTCTTCAATCTTTATAACCCATCCGTCTATTCGACCGGCGACATCATCGATACCTACGTCTACCGGATCGGCCTGGCCAGCGCTCAATATGGAGTCGCGACCGCCATTGGACTGTTCAAGTCGATAATTTCGCTCGTCCTTATCGCGATGTCTTATTTCTTGGCCTATCGTTTCGCTAATTATCGCATTTTCTGATCAGCGGCAAGGAGGATTGTCATGGTTCAACCTTACTCATGGAGTCGCAAACTGTTCGTTATTTTCAACTATACGTTCCTTGCGGTTTTGTCTCTTGTAAGCATTCTGCCTTTAATAAACGTCTTCTCGGTCTCCCTAAGCTCGGCGGCCGCAATTGAAGCGGGCAAAGTTACGCTTTGGCCGGTCGACTTTTCATGGAAGGCTTACAGGTTCGTTGCGGAGAAGCATGAGTTCTTGGTCTCAATGGGCATCTCCGTAAAACGCGTGTTGCTAGGCGTCAGTATTAACATGCTGCTAACGGTGCTTACGGCCTACCCGCTCTCCAAGGAAGCAGCGAGTCTGAAGTTCCGAACGGGATACGCCTGGTTCTTCGTCTTCACGATGCTGTTCTCCGGCGGATTAATTCCGACCTATATGGTCGTACGTAATTTGCACCTGCTCGACAGCGTCTGGTCGCTTGTGTTGCCGGGCGCGCTGCCAATCTTTAACGTCATTCTGATGCTCAACTTCTTCAGAGGCTTGCCTAAGGAATTGTCAGAGTCAGCGTTCATCGACGGCGCGGGACATTGGCAGACGCTCTGGCGGATCATCATTCCGCTCTCAATGCCTTCGATTGCTACGGTAACGTTGTTCGCGATCGTCTCGCACTGGAACGAATGGTTCAATGGGCTGATCTATATGAATGATCCAATCCGCTATCCGCTTGCCAGCTACTTGCAGACGATTATCGTACGCATGGATATGTCTTCCATATCCGACCCTTCCATGCTGCTATTGCTGTCGCAGTTGAATGACCGATCCGTGCGCGCGGCTCAAATTTTCCTCGGCATGTTGCCGGTACTGTGCGTATATCCGTTTCTGCAGCGGTACTTCATGAGCGGCATGACGCTCGGAAGCGTCAAAGAATAAGGCGTTGCAAGGTAAGCCTGTCCTGTTCATAACAGCAGGGTGGTTATCTGAAAAAGGGATGGGGAGGAGATTGAACGGTGTTATATGAACGTTACGGCTTGGAGCGGCTGGAAGAGCTTGGCTTCGGCGATGGCCCTTTCGCGCCGTTCCCGAGGTCGGAAGACCGACAGGCCTGGGGATCGCTCTCATCTGAGATAAGAGAGTGCGGGCTGCGGCTTGCGGATCGTTATGCGGATTACGGGTGGCCGGTGCTTAGGGTATCGGACTATCGCGCCTATTGGACGAGCGGCGACCTGTCGCGCCTCAGTCTCGCTTACTTTGAACGGAGAAGCGTGCTCGGCATTCTCGTCATTGCCGAATGCATGGAAGGCGAAGGCAAGTATTTCGATCAAATTTTAAACGGGATTTTCGCTATCTGCGAGGAGACAACCTGGGTATTTCCAGGCCATCGCAGCCATTGGCAGGAATTCGATAAGGAAGAGAGCATCCCTAGCAGTAAGGAATTCGGAGTCGAGCTGTCCTCCGTGGAGACGGCGCGGCTGCTGCTATGGACCCGCTATTTGCTAGGAAGCAAGTTCGACGCAATCAGCCCGAGAGTGAACGAGCGCATCGTTAGGGAGACGAAGGATCGGATGCTGAAGCCTTACCTCGAGCATGACGATTACTGGTGGCAAGGCTTCATCCCAGGCGAGCGGATCAACAACTGGAATCCGTGGTGCAACGGCTCGGTGCTGGCGGGATTCCTGCTCATCGAGGAAGACCCGTACATCAGAAGAGCGGGAATTGCCAAGGTGATGCGAAGCCTCGACGCGTTCATCGCTGCTTATCCGATCGACGGTTGCTGCGACGAAGGACCGTCTTATTGGAGCGCGGCGGGGGGCGGCTTGTATGAATGTCTGGAGATGCTGTCGCTGGCGTCACAAGGACGTTTTGACATCTTTGGAGAGCAGATCGTTAAGGATATTGGCGCTTACATGCCCAAAGTACACATTCATGGCGATTATTACGTCGCTTTCGCCGATTGCGATGCAAAGGCGAGTCCGGGAGGCGGGAGCGTGTATCGCTACGGCCTTAGCGCGAAGGATGAGTCGCTCGTTCGTCTCGGAGCAAGCTTGCCGCCAATCGGCGCTCCGAACACACGCATTTGGTTTAACTTGTATAGCTACGCGCGGGATTTGTTCATCGAAAAGGAACGGCTCTCGCAGAGAGC
>JAQSXN010000496.1 GCA_029256665.1 Paenibacillus sp. | reverse complement strand
CGCCCGATAGGAAGGTCCTCGTGTTATACCGTCTAAAGGCTCCGCCGCCGGAATCCTCGAACGATTCCGCCTCGGCGAATACGTCGAGCGTATTTCGGACCGCTTCATAATCCGGATCCGCTTCGCTAATCGCTTTCGGACCCGAGTCCGCCTTGACGAGCCTCAGCGGACGAACATCGGTTCCGCGCAGCATGAAAGCGGCATTCGATTCCAGGTAAGGAGCCTTCTCCTCCCCATGCCGTTCGAAGAAGAAGCCGGCTGGAGCATCCGTTACTTGATAAAGCCCTTCTCCGCCCGGCAGCTTGCCCCAGGCTACGCGCTCGCCGTTCCGATCGCTTCTCGCCTCAAGCGCGACCTCGTGCTTCGTCTCGCCGAGATAAACGTCTAACGTCACGTTCTCCATAGGCTGCGAGCTCGGCGCATCATTAAGCTTGAAGGTGTGTGAGCCCTTCTCTACTTGCAGCGAAAGCGCCTCCGGCGAGCTCTGCCAATATACGCCGCGCAATGCGACGGCTGCATCCGGGCTCCCTGTATTCGGAATATCCGTCCCGTTGCCATCGCGAACGCGCACGATGCCCGTCGTATTCACATTGACGTTCAGCTTATCGGTCCCCGATACGGATAGCTCCTTCTGGCCGTAAGCGATCGTTGCCGGTTTGTCGCTGGTCAGCAGCGTTACGCCGTCCTTTACGAGCTTCGTCCCGGATACGAGCAGAACCGAGTCGCCGCGAACGGCGGCTGCCACCCCATCAAAGCGGAACTCACCCGCATCGACTTCGCCGCTGTCGCCCAGGCGGACGTAGACAACGGTGCCGTCCTCCTCGAAGCTTAATTTCATATAGGTTCCGTGATCCTCCGATATGACGTTCGGCGCCTCCGTCCCCGTTCGGTACACACCCATCGTGGAGACGATCGTCGCCTCATTCGACTTGGGCGTAACGAATAGGGCGTGTTTCTGGTTCGGCACATCCTTGAAATGCTCTGTCGGCCGCACTTCCTGGCCCGCGAGGTTCAAATAGCGGTCTTCGACCTGCCCCTCGATGGTGGAAGGATAGTGAATCCTTGTTTTCAGAGACGCTTTCCCTTCCGTAATGGTTGCCCCGGCTTTGTCTTCATCGAGCGTAAGCTGTTTCTGAGCATGAAGCCCCCATTCGAAGTTCGATCCCTCCGGATTAGCGGCTTTAAGTTCATCGACGACGACGAACATCGACGGCCGCAAGTAGAGCACATGCCGTACGGCCTGATCCAGGCCCCCGTTATAGGCAAGCGTTGCATCGCCGCTCGTAGCATCGAAGTCCGGGCTCATAACGAAGCTGGTGATGTTCCCCTTCATCGCGATGTTGTTGATCGGCTGCCCTTTCCTGCCGTCTATCGTAATCGAATTGCTCGATAGCGTCTGCCTCGTGAAGCCGCCGTGATGCGGCGTATTCCAATCATCGTAATAACCGGCTTTCACGGCAAGCGACTCGCCGAACGCATTGATGACGAAGCTGTTCTGGTCAGCGGTGCTGTGAACGAAGCTGCCGTAAGGCGATGATTTAAAGTACATCGAAATGCGGTGCGGGTTCAGCAGATCGGAGTGCATGGCGACGAAGCCGATATCCTTGAACCATCTCGCATGCGGCAGATCGACCGGCGGGGTTGCCGGCAGGCTGCCGTCGATGAAGTAGTACGAAGGCACGTGATCAAGCATAGGCGCTCCAAGCGCGTTTGCCCCCCACTTAAACCTGGGATCCTGTTGCATTTGGGCCAGCCTGTGAAGAGTGGCTACATTGTATTGACCCGGAGCAGTCTCCGTTCCGTCGCCGATGACGCCTGTCGGCGAGCCATGCGGAAAGGCGTAAAGCGGAAAGAAGCCTTCATTGCGGGAATAGGCCTTATCGTATAAGTTCAAATCCGCCGCAACCAGAAGCGCGTCCATGAATTCCTTGCTGGCTAGATTTCCGAATGACCAATAATTGGTACCCTGCGACCATCCTCCCTCTTCGCCGCCCCAGTTGGGATTAAGGTTGATATAGGCGGGAACGACGGTCCTAAACCAGTTCTCCGCCTCGGGAATATCGTGCAGCATCGCGATCGAGGCGATTCCGAGAAAGGAGAAAGCCGTCCAGCCATGGGAGTCATAAGGGAATTTCAACATCGAATGCGTCTCGAACAGATCGGTTAGGATGATATTGACCCGTGCGGCGACCATATTCTGAACCGTCGTTTTCTCGCTCTCGCTGAGCAGGTCGTAGATCCAGTCGTAAACGATGGCCGATTTATACGCGACGTCGCGCCCGACCTGATCGTCGACCGTATAACCCGTCGATCCCGTCGGATTCCAGCCTGCCATATTCAACAGCTGTACTTTGGCGCTTTGCCCATACGCTTGTTCTCCGGTAACCAGATACACGAAAGCCGCATTCATCATATTGTTCACGGCCGTCTTGGCGACACCCAAATTGTTGCTAGGCGGCTCGGCCGGAGGAAAATCGCAATGATTGGCCGTTGGAGCGGATGGCGGCGTCGCGCTGCACAGATTGTTGGCTGCCACCGATCTCCTAGCCGTATAGATGGCTTTTCCGGTCGTTTGCGCATAGTTGCTGAACTTCTCGCGCGATTCGGGGTCGGGACCGGTCCAGATGCGCGGATGCCGATCCGTAACCGCTTCCATCAGACTCTCTACCGGAGGGACGGTGAACGGTACGGCATCCTCTTGAATACGGAATTGTCGGGATGCGGACCATTCGGATGGCGTTGCATCCTGAGTGTATCGTACCCTCCAATACCACGTGCCCGATTCGAATTCCTCCGGGAAATTATAATAGTTGACCGCAATACTGACGGCTCCATGGTCCACTGAAACGAAATCCGCCGTCCTCGACACCTGAAGCTCATAGGAGTCGGCGGCTTCCACGAGCGGCCATGAGAAGTCGGGCGGACTTTGCGACGTGACAAGAAAGTCTGCCGGCCGATATGGCATATGTTGGGAGGTATTGAATGGAGGCCATTGAGGCGCCGATTCGGCGGCATAGGCTGCATGGGGCTGAACCCCCGCAAACAAACCTGTAATCATCAATAAGACAAGACTACTCGCTAACAATCGTTTGAAGCCATTTCGCATCATTCCATTTCCCCTCTCTTTAATATCCTCACGAATGTGAGATCATGTTGTTGTTAGCGCTTTCAACGACAAGTCCAACCTTATACGATTTGCATCGCATATGCTCTGTCCGCACACCTCCTTCGTTGTTTCATTTATCTGGGATCATTGTAACCACCATGCGTTAATAAAACTTATGTAGCCCAGATATACACCAATATATCACGCAAGCTATTTGATTGAATTGGTCTATTTCCTTGATTTTTTGTCTTTTTTAGGTTTTTCGGGAGACCGCAGGTCACCGTCTGGTGTACATCGTCTATAAAAACGATAAAGAGGCCGTTTCATAAGTCATATATATGACTTATGAGGCAGCCTCTTCTCGCAGCGTTTCCTTTCCTTCAGGCGGAACCCATTGCCCGGTTTCCCGACGCGCGCATAATTAATTTCCTCGCAGATCCCGTCGTTACGCCAAACGATCCATTAGCAATTCCGCGTAGTGGTCCAGCATCCACTGGGCTTCGGAGGTGATCGGCTCTACCGCTCCCTCTTGTTCCCCGTTCAAGTTATTCAGGAATTTGTCCAAGAAGCGAATCGCTTGCTCTCTTCCGCCCTTGCCTAAATGATGTTTCGCTTGCTTCAGGTCATTGGTCAATCGAGAAGTTAGTGGACCGCTCAAATCGCCCGTACGCTCATATTGCTTCATGTATT
>JAQSXN010000007.1 GCA_029256665.1 Paenibacillus sp. | reverse complement strand
ACTTGTTGCTCTCATAACGCATGCCTTCATGAGCCCGATGATAGAATATCGTATGATAGCGTTTTTCGCCTGCTTCCGGACCGACTTCGCGCCAATCCACGTAATTGGTGCGCGGGTAGAAGTCATGGATCCAGGTGTCAACGCCAAGTTTCCATGTCCGCTCTTTCATGTATTGATCCGCGATGGTCACCGCATCCTCGTAGGACACCTGTTGCTCTCCTTTATTGGAAGAGGCGACATTGTTGTACATGCTCGCATTATAAAGCAGCACTTCGCCGTTCTCTGCGCTGAGCCATATCTCTCCGAAATGTCGGTCCCGTATGCTATCGTCCTTCTCATCCGTCTTATAAACAATTTCCCACTCGCCGGTGTGGCGCTTGCCCGATTTAGTGACGGTTGCTTCGTCCGGCAGCAAGTTCAAGCTTTTGGCCCGTTCGATCGCTTGCTTGACGTCCGTAAGCTTGACGGCAGCCGTCTCGGCTGCATGCGCCGGTACGCCAGCTGCCAATGTAATCATTCCAAATGCGATAGTAGAAGCCAGCAGCAGCTTAGTACTCCATTTAGCCAGGTGTGCATGAGTGATTCTTTCGATTGGCAACATGATTTCTAACCGCCTTTGCATGATAATCTCACTCTTACAATCAGACGTGTCCTCCATAAAAAGGTTGCGAATCGCAACAGCCAAAAAAACCTTGGGGAAATTCCCCAAGGTTTCCAGGCCGTTTCGCGTGTCAGCTCAATAGCCGAACGCTTTGCCTGCATGCAATTCGCGCTCGCGGCGTCCGGCATTAGAGAGCAACGCTGCCAAGGTATCGCGGCCTGGCGACACTGTCTTGCGTCCTGCGCTTATACGCACTCCCGGTCCTACGACCGTAATCTGCTCAGCCTGCGGAGCGCCGATGACGGCGCCGTCCTCGATGACGGCGTTCTCGCCGATAATCGCTTTGTAAATACGGACATTGCGGCCAATCCGCGCTCCGGGCATGATGACGCTCTCGCAGACCAGACTGCCTTTGCCGATATCCGATCCGGTGCCGATAACCGAGCGTTGAGCGCTGCCTTCCATCCGGCAATGACGATCGACGATGCAGTTATGAGGCGCTACGCCGCTCCGGCGGTATGGGTCGGCAGAAGCCGGCATGCAGCCCGCATGAAGCGGCCAGTAGGGCTCAGACAACTGAAGCGTTCCATCGATCAGTTCCATATGGGCTTCCCACAAGCTGTCTACCGTGCCTACATCGCGCCAGTAGCCTTCATAAGGATATGCGGTCAGGCTGGCGCCCTCCCGCAGCAGCTTCGGAATAATATCCTTGCCGAAATCATGGCTGGAAGCGGGGTTGCTCGCATCCTGCTCGAGCACTTCCTTCAGCTTGTCCGCACGAAATAAATAGATGCCCATCGAAGCCAAGTTGCTTCTTGGACGTTCGGGTTTCTCCTCAAATTCAACTACGCTGTAGTCCTCGTTCGTATTCAGAATCCCGAAACGGCTTGCCTCATGCCATGGAACCCGCTTAACCGCAATGGTAGCGGATGCGCCGCTGCGGATATGCGTCTCCAGCATCGGACGGTAATCCATTTGATAAATATGATCGCCGGATAAGATGAGAACATGCTTAGGATTATGCTGCTCGATGTAGGATAACGTGCGATAAATCGCGTCGGCCGTCCCTGCGTAACAGCCATCCGGAGCATGATCGGAAGCCGGCAGTATCGCGATTTCGCCTAGATGCTTGGTTTGTGCGGCGTTAAGCCATGCATCTCCATCGCCGATATGGCGGTGAACCGTTTCGGCGCAATACTGGGTCAAAACGCCGATCCTGCGAATTCCCGAGTTCATGCAGTTGCTAAGCGGAAAATCAATCATCCGATACCGTTCTCCGAACGGTACAACCGGTTTAGCAAGCGAAGCGGTAAGCGGTGCGAGCCTTTTGCCTTCGCCGCCTGCAAGCAGCATGGCCATACAAACCATTTGCGTCATGATCTAGTCCTCCTAGCTTTCTTATTAGGTTGGCCTAACTCGTCAATTTTTCTTGGTAACTTTTTATTACCCATAAATTGCCTCATTTGAAACAGCACCGTTGTACCTCTACTATTCGATCTTGCGCCATACGATCCGATATCCGTTCGGCTCAAGCCGGATAACCACCTTGCCGTCCAGGTTGTCGATCTGCTCTCCGGTTAAGGCATCATGCCATCCGCCTTCTATCATCGGATGCGACAGCTCGGCAGGCTCATCCGAACGGTTGATCCATATCGTAAAATGCTCATTGCCGTCCAGCCGCTCGTAAATGAGCGAGCCTCCGTCCGCTTCGGCCGACAATACGCGGAAACGGCCGCTGCGCAGGGCGGCACGCTCTTTCCTGAGCCCGATAATAAGCTTGTAGAAGTCAAATAGGTCCCGGTTCTGGTTTTCCTCGCTCCAGACCATGCATTTGCGGCAATCGGGGTCTTCTCCGCCGTCCATGCCGAACTCGTCGCCGTAATACACGCAAGGCAAGCCCATGGTGGTCATCAGGTAGACGACGGCTTGCTTAAGCCGCCCGATATCGCCACCGCAACGGGTCATCACGCGCGGAATGTCATGGCTTGACAACAGGTTGAACAGCGTTTCATTCGTTTGCTGCGGATACCGCATCAGGAGCCGATTAATATTTTCCGCAAATTGGGCAGCCGAGATCGTCCGGTCGGCAAAAAAGTTTAGCATCAGCTCCGTCAATGGATAATTCATGACCGAATCGAACTGGTCGCCGTGCAGCCAGCGCAGCGAATCGCTCCATATTTCGCCTACAATAAACGCGTCCTTGTTCACCTTCTTGACCGCTGTACGGAAGTCGCGCCAGAAGCGGTGATCCACCTCACCCGCGACATCGAGCCGCCAGCCGTCGATCCCCGTATCTTTCATCCAGTTGACCGCGGATTCGATCAAATACCGCTTGACGTCTGGATTAGCCGTATTCAGCTTTGGCATATGGCCATAGAAGCCGAACGTATCATAGTTCGGCACTCCATCCTCTACGCCAACCGGGAATCCGCCCAGATGGAACCAGTCCTTGTACTCCGACTGCTCGCCTTTCTCCAGGACATCCCGAAACGGCTGGAACTGCTCGCTCGCATGATTGAATACGGCGTCCAGTATGACGCGGATGCCGCGGTCATGGCATTCCCGGACCAGCTTCTTCAGCAGCTCCTTGTCTCCGAACTGCGGATCAACCTCGCGGTAATCCACGGTGTCATATTTATGGTTGGAGGGCGAGCGGAAGATCGGGGTCAAATAAACGGCGTTTACGCCCAACTCGCTCAAGTGCCCGATGCGGTTTAAGATGCCCTGAAGATCCCCTCCGAAGAAGGAATCTCCCTCCGGCTTTTCTCCCCATGGCAAGGTGCCTTCAGGATCGTTAGACCGGTCTCCGTTCTCGAAACGATCGGGGAGGATCTGATAGAAGATGGCTTCCTTGGCCCATCCCGGAGCGTCGAATAGATCGATGGCATGGATGTAATGCCCTTCGAAATACCCGGCGGCAGGCTTAGGCTGCTCGGAGGAGAAGCCGTCTCCCGTCAGCCAGATCGTCTCCTCGCCGCTATGCAGACGGAATCCGTAGCTGAACCGTTTGAATTCCGGCCGGATGACGGCCTCCCAATAATCATGCAGGCCATCCGCCGCGATGTGGTCCATTGCGACTTCCTGGACATACCGGTCCCAGTCGTATTTATCTCCCGCGACGGCAATAACCCGCTCGACATCGCCGCGTTTGGTTCTAAGTCGCAGATGGAACGTCTCGGGATCATAGGCATACGCCCATCTGTGGCTGGGGGAATGGTAGATGCTCTCTACTTGCATAGGGCCAACTCCTTTTTTTTGCAATCCTGTGTTACAGGCTTAACCGCGAAGCAGCGACTCCGCACCGTCGATATAGACCGATGTTCCCGTAATATGGTCCGCTTCTTCCGATGCCAGAAACAGCACGAGATTAGCAACTTGCTCCGGCTGTCCAGGTCCGTCCTCAAGCGGTTGATCCCCTTCGGGGAACTCGACGGGAATTTGTATTTCCTCGAGCTCCGGCTTCGGTTTAGTGGATTGGCCGATATTGGTAGAGATCGCTCCCGGACATATCGCATTGACGCGGATCCCGTATTCCGCCAGTTCCAAAGCCGCCATGCGAGTAAAGGCGGATTGCCCGGCCTTGGAGCTGCTATAGGCGCTAAAACCGAAGTTTGCGAACACGCGATTGCCGTTGATCGAACTCGTTATAATGATGCTGCCGCCCTTCTCCTTCATTTGCGGTATGGCATGTTTGACGGTCAGAAAAGTGCCGGTCAGATTTACGCTGATTGTTGCTTCCCATTCCTCTTTGCCCATATACTCGATAGGAGAGATCGTGCCGTTAATGCCCGCATTGGCGAATACAATATCAAGCTGTCCGAATGTGTCTTTTGTTTTGCGATAGGCTTCCGCGAGAGACTGCTCGTCCGAAATATCCGCCTGAACCGCTATGGCTTTAATTCCGAAGGCTTCCGATTCGCGGCAAACCGCATCGACCGTGGGCCGTTTCCGGTCCAACAGGACGAGATTCGCGCCCTCCTGCGCGAACCGGATCGCGGCAGCTCGTCCGATGCCGGAGCCTGCGCCGGTAATAAGCGCGACCTTCCCTTCCAGACGTTTGGCAGATGAGTGATGGGACATATTATCGCTCCTCTATAGGGTTTTGTGAATTAGTACACCTATTTCCATCGTTATTAAACATTTGATGATTTCGACAGAACAAAATCTCCTCTCTGTGCTTGAAAACAATGACGTGAGCAAACCTCTAACGGACAACAGGGATGCTATTCCTCGCTTTTTCTGTGTTTTAAAATTTCAACGGACACAGGCGACTCTATTTGCTCCACTCGAACGACGATTAGTCTCATTTCGGTTAAATAAAGGTTCTGCAGTCCGTTACAGGGATACATGTGGAAAAAACGGGCTCTAAGAGCTTCTGATGTCCGTTAGATTTTTAATCCGATTATGGACAAGCCCTTGGTTTGTATGTAGGGTCACGTTATCCACGGTTTGAGGTTATGCATCGTTTCCCAAACTCCAAAAAAACGGCGCCGCAGTTCAAGCTGCAACGCCGTTCTCGTTAGTTCTCTATTCCAAGGTTCGAACGATACGGCTAACCGTCCTCGCCCGCGCCTTCTTCGCCTGTATCCCGTTCATCATCCGATAAGACGGAACGTACCTCTACCGCTGCCGTTCTCGGCTTATCCCACACATCCAGGATATTGCCGGCAACATGGCTCCACGTGAAATTGTCCTCCGCCAGCTTGCGGCCGCTCAGTCCCATTTGTCTGGACTCGGCTACGTTCGACAACATCTTGTTGATCTGCACCGCGTACTCCGCCGGGTCCTCCGGATTCTGGATGATGACGCCGTTGTTGTTCCGAATGATCTCCGGATTGCCGCCGCGAGCGGTCGTGATGAGCGGCAGTCCCGCGGCCATCGCTTCGTAATGAACGCGGGCAAGCGGCTCCTCCCAGATCGACGTGCAAACAAAGATATCCGCCGCGCAGAACCACTTATGCACATCGCCGGCCTGCACGTACCCGGTCGTCATGACCGGGAGAGGCGAGGTTTCCGCCATGGTGCGGAGGTACGCGATATAGTCGCTGACGCGGTTGTCGCTGTACCAGGCCGCACCGACGATGACGAGCACCGCGTCGGAATGTTTGATCTGCGACATGGCGCGCACCAGCACATGCGGTCCTTTGTTCCGCGACAGCCTGCCGACGAACAGGATTACTTTTTTATTGCCGAGGCCGTGCTGAGAGCGGATTTCATCCCTGTCCCGCTGAGCCGACTGCGAAAGCTTCCATGGCGCGAACCTGCCCAGATCGACGCCGGAGTAGATGGTGCGGATCTTGGATTCCGCTTGCGGATAATCCTTGCAGATAGCCGCGCCGATATAGTTGCTGATCGTAATGATCGTGTCGACCCGCTCCACGACCGCGTCGCCTTCTTCTTTGGCCAGCTTCTGCGGATTGAACATATCGTTGTGCATGCTCAGCACGATGCGCGCGTTCGGCATGACCTCCGCCACCGGCATGACCAGCCGCGGCCGGTTAAAGATGTGGATGACGTCGTACGACTCCTTGCTCGCCGCCAAATAAGGAAGCACCCGGCTCATATACACCTCGAGCGCCCCGTTCGACTCGAACCGCAGATACCGGACGCCATCCGCTCTCTCGTCGCTTGCCAGCTCCGGATCGTCGCGTCCGATAATCGTAATCGAATGACGCGCCTTCAGCAGGCCGACTACGCCGCCAATATAAGTTTGGATCGCGCCTCCCCTAATATTCGGTACCGGCAGCTTCTCCGTGCATATCATCAGAATGTTCAATCTCAGTCCTCCCCGCCGACGGCATACTCCAGCGATATGCCGAGAGATACAATTTCACGCCGGCCTTTTTCGATTGTTTGCTCCACGACGTTCGCGACTTCCCGCTGCCGGACGTTTTTTTCATGCCGCTCTTCGCGGCTCCGCTGGCGCTGCGCGGTCTCGCAACCGTTGCGGCTCTGCGCGCGGCCCCGCCCCCGGCGGCGCTACGCTGCTTCTGCGCGCTTCCTGCGGACTTGCCCGACTTCGATTTGGCAGGCAGCGCGACCGCCGCCTCCGTTCCCGACCTCCGCCGGATTCCTTTCTTGGACCGGGCAGGCTCTGCGGCTTCGGCCTTCTTGGTTTTGCGGTGATCCGCCTCCTGCATGATAGGCTGCAGACGATCGGCCTGTTCCGCCATCTGGCGTCTCCGCTTCTTCTCCAGCTTCTTCGCCAGCTTCTTCTTGTCTTTCCCCTTCAGCTTGCGAGGAGTTTCTCCGCCGGGGGTGATCTGCGATTTCCCTTCCGGCCTGATGACAATGTGGATCGGCCCCGACTGCTTCCGGCGCTTGCCGTCCGGCGATACCAACAGCGGGATACTGCCATCCTTGGCAAATTCTTTGTACCGGTAAGGCGCGCTCGGCGCCGCCGCAACATCCGGATAGTCGCCTGCCCGGTAATTCGCTTTGTCCTTCTCCAGCTCGCGGAGCACTTCCCACTTGTTCGCCTCGGTCGCGACGACACGATCCAGAATCGCGTTTAACTCCGTATCCATGAATACCACCGGATTAAACACGACTTCCTTCACATGCTTGTAGAATTCATTGGGGAACGCCATGTCGATCCACAGCAGCTCGAACGTTTCCTGATCCAGCGGATTCGCCTCATGATAGGCGGCGATCACGCCTCTGATCCACTCCAGGTCCCAGGCGCCCATGTCGTCCATCGTGCTGGTAATGATTTTGCGAAGATCCCGGACCGGAAGGTCGAAGGCCACTCCGTCGAGGTCGATGACCCAGATGCCGCCCGGCCCCATCTGACCGTTGGACCAGCCGTAATCCTGATGCGCGAGACCCCAATGCGCTTCGCCTTTGGCTACCATTCTTTTGTAGGCCGACTCCTGGAATCGTTTCAACATATCTCTTGCCTGCTGCTCGAACGTGTCCAGCACGGACAACAGATGCGAGCTCGCTTGCGTATTGGGATAAGCGGTTGCAATATGCCGGAACCAGCCGATCTTCGACATTATTTTTTGGTATTGGCTCTCCCACTTGTAGATCCGAGACGAGGTTCCCGCTTCCAGCGGCGGTTCGTAACCCTTCGACCATTGATGAAACTCTCCTAGGCCGTGGCATAGCGTCTTCGCGCCTTCGAGATCGATCTTCGCGACGGGCGTCAACGTATCGATCCAATCGGTCACGATCCACAGCTTGCCTCCGGCCACGACGGAATTTTTGCCATCCTTGGTCGCGATAATCGCGGGCACCCTGGCGCCCTTGCTAACCACGTACTCTTGCGCGCCCACGCTGAACAAGCTGCGCTGCGGCGTCCGATGAAGCACCTTTAAGCTTCGCGTGCCATGATTCGTGTCGATCCTCCAGATCGCCCCGCCTTTATCCGGCTTGGACGTGATCAATGTCATGCCGCTGACGCTCATATCATAGGATTTCATAACTTCGTACGCGAGTTGCTCTACCTCCGGCGGAACATACTGCTCGAGATTGATCGACGAGGACTCATCCTGCTCCATATGATCCCAAGGCACGATTTGGTATTGTTCCAACTAAGCTACCTCCACTCTCGAAAAGCTGTATAAGCGATGTTCTCCTATGTATATGCTCTTAGGCCTTCTATCGATTGGACAGGAGTGGAGAAAACGCATCCGTTTAGCGGCGGCTTGACCGGGGGGGGGGCTGGTGGCGTTAGAACCTGTAACGGTTGTCAGTGCGATTAAATGCGGCTTTTGGGCTAGTTTGGAATTGTAACGGTTGTGACGGAGCTTAAACGGTACCAAAACGGAGAAATGGGGCTGTTTATGATGAAATAAGCTCGGTCGCAACCGTTACAATTCGGGAAGTGGCGTTTGAGGCGAAATAAGCTTAATGGCAACCGTTAGACGCTGGCGGAAAACAACGAACGACCAGCCATTTTCGGAGTCAAGCTCACGCCGTTCAAAAAATCGCAAGGTGAAACGGCTCTCGCCGTCCTTTGGCGGCGTAGCGCGTTACAATCCGAGAAATATAGAGAAAATATGGAAAAATAATATACTTTCCTATATTTCAAAAAAAGCGAATCCGATATCCATGCGGCGAGGCATGAACATCGGATTCGCTTGCGGCAAGTCCGTATCGTCCGGTTAGAACGGATTAATAACGTGGAAAAACACGTTGGGCGATGCCATCCTATAGTAGTAGCTGCACCAGCCCGCGCCTTTCTCGTTGAAGCGGTTGACCGTGCTGTACACGAGCCGCTCCTGCTCCAGCTCCTCGATCCGTTCGATACGGCCTTCGGCATATTCCACGAGACGCATCGCCGCCGTATCGAGCCTGCTTACGACGCCGCCGTAACGGATGTCGATGACCTCCCAGCCAAACGGCTTGAACATGCCCAGCCACTGCTTGCGATGGGCGGCGCGCAGCTTCGTTACGCCTTCGGAGATCAGAGGAAGCACCTCCAGCGCGATCCGCTTCAGCTCGGCTTTGTCTCCGCCGTCGTAGGCACGCTTCAGCGCGATGCCGACTTCGCTCTTATGCTTCAAGACGCCGCATAGCAGCTGAGGCACCTCGAACAAATAATCCAGCTCCGCCTCCGGATCGCGGCGGGCCGCAATGGCCTGCTCGACTTGCCCGTAATGCGCGTTCATCGGCAGTCCTTCGATTTGCTTGTCGAACAATCCAAGCAAAACGTCCTGATAGAGCAGAAACTTCGAAGGGTTGCTCTGCTTTTGGTTGTTCGGCTCCGCTCCCGGCGTTTCGTCGAGATACTTCAGCTGCAGGTAAGCGTCCGCTTCGATTCCCGTGCAGAAGGCAACGCGCTCCGCTACCGTCTCCATGCTAGGAGAACCTTCCGCGTATGCATGCTCCGCATAAAACTGAAGTCCGAGCAACGCGATGTACGGATTGCTCTCCATGCCGTCGTCGCCCCACATCGTCGCGTAAACTTCGCGGATGCCTTCGCGCTTGCAGACGGTCAGCGCGGCCTCCGTCGCCGGAAGAGACAGCCCGTAATTGACCCCGAACGTGTTGAACACCCACACCGCCCCGGCAAAAACAAGATTGTTGCCAAGCGGACGATGCTTCGCGATCAACGTCTCGTAGTCGGACTCTTCTACGTGGTTGTAGTCCCAATACACCATATCGACATCCTTGGGAATTCGACGCGCCATCTCCTCCGGAATTTGCGTATCGTGCCCGTAATAATCCTCGCCGCTGCCGGAAGCGAGCTTGAGGAACATATCGCTCCACATCATCGGCTTCAGACCCAGCTTGCGCACCGCCGCAAGCACCTTCTCCAGATGCGTCGTCATAATGTCGAACCGGCTCACGAAGCCGTTGCGGTCCAAGAACTTGCCGCGTCCGAGCTCCTCCGCTTCGTCCATGCCGATGTGGATCTTGTTGCTGCGGAACGGCGCGCTGACCGAGGCGATCATCTTTTGCACCAGCTTGTCGGTATGGTCGTCCTGCGCGAGCAAAGCTCCTTTCGTATCCTTATACGCCTTGACCGGCTCCCACTTCAGGAATTCCTCGAGATGGGCCAACGTCTGGATGCTCGGGAACGCCTCGATTCCGAATTGATCCGCGTAATCGTCGATTTCTTTCAGCTCGGACGCGGAATAGCGGCCGCGCATATAGCCGAAATAAGCTTCTCCCTCGATCTCGTACGTGTCTTCCATATACAGCATCACGTTGTTTAATCCCATCAGCGCCATTTTGCGCAGCAGGAACTTAAAGCTATTCAGCGTTAACACGCCGTTGCGCGACAGGTCGAACATCGGTCCGATCGCATCGAATTGCTGCTTCTCAAGAATATGGAAACCGCCGCTCTTAAGACCGTTTTGCACGAGCAAACCCAGCGCCCGGAAAAATTGATGTTTGGCTCCATAGCGGATGTAGGCACGATTGCCTTCAAGCCCAACCTCCAGCTCGCCTTCGGAACTTGATACTTCGACCAGTAGCCCTTCCTCGCTCAGAGTTACTTTCAGATCCTTCAGAAGCAGCTTCATTCCGGCTTGTACGTCCGTTATATCGCCCACTATGTTTAGCTTCATGTTGTTACCGCTCCTCATCTGCCAATTTTGCGCGTTTAGATCATTTTAACTCTATTTTACATCATTTAGTTTGATCGAATCTATCACAAATTAGTATCCCGCTTGTTCCGCCCAGCCTACAGCCTCTTTCTTTCCCCAACCATAACTCTCGCAGCTCCCCTCCAGTACAAAAATGGCAGCGGCTCCGGCCGCTGCCATTCATATTCATTTGCGCCGACTCCGCGTCGCGATGCCTTAACGTCCGATCGCGTAAACATCCATCGCCGCCTGCAGCCCGGCGCCCGCATCCACCTTGGCGCCGTGCCGCAGCAGCACCGCTTCCAGCGCGCCAAGCGCAAGCAGCACGTTGCGCTTGCTGCAGCTGTAGCCCATCGTGCCGATGCGCCAGATGCGCCCCTTAAGCGCGCCGAACGAGCTGGCGATCTCGATGCCGAACTCGCTTAGCAGCATGGCGCGAACGGATTCGCCGTCGACGCCGCCCGGGATCTCTATGCAAGCAACGACCGGCATCTTGTGCGCCGGGTCCCCGAATAACCGCAGCCCCATCGCTTCGATACCCGCGACAAGCGCCGCTTCCTGAAGCCGATGTCTCGCGAAGCGCCGCTCCAGCCCCTCCTCCAGCACGAGCCGCAGTCCTTCGCGGAGCGCATACAGCATCGACGTCGCTTCCGTATGATGGTTGAGCCGCGCCGGACCCCAATAGTCCTGCAGCTGGCTCAGATCGAGGTAGTTGCTTTGGATCGGGAAGGCGGGGACCGGCATAGCTCCGTTCATTCGTCCCGCCGCTTCCTCTGCCGTTAGCAGCCCCCGCTCGATCACCTTGCGCTTCAGCAGCTTGGCCTCCGCTCGGTCGTTGTACGTGACGGGCGCAAGCCCGGCCGGCACCGACAAACACTTCTGCGTCCCGCCCATGACGGCGTCGATCTGCCATTCGTCCGTCGCAACCTTGACGCCGCCGATCGTGGCGACCGCGTCGACGACGAACAGCGCGTCCTGCTCGCGGCACGCCGCTCCGATACCGTCCAGCGGCTGCAGCCGTCCCGTCGACGTCTCCCCGTGCACCATCGCCACGATCGCGGGGCGATGAGCGCGGATGCCGGATATTATTTCCTCCGGCGCGAAGACGCTTCCCCATTCCTTCTCCAGCGTTATTACCTCCGCTCCGCAGCGCTTCGCGATCTCCGCCAGCAGATGGCCGAACCGGCCATACACGGGCACAAGCACCGCGTCTCCCGGCTCGATCAGGCTCACCAGCACCGCTTCGATGCCCGATCTGGATGTCCCGTCCACCGGATAAGCCCATTGGTTGCCCGTCATGAACACCTCGCGCAGCATGCCCATCGTCTCGTTCATAAGACCCGTAAACTCCGGATCGAACTGCCCCAATATGGGGTAAGACATGGCGCGCAGCACGCGCGGATCTACCTCCACGGGTCCCGGCGTCATGATCGTGCGCGGCGACGGGGATAGGTCTTTGTATAGGTTCATGGCAGCGTCTCCTCCTCCTCCTCGTAACCCAAACGGTACAGCAGCTCCGTCAGCACGAGCACCCCCGTAGCCAGCTCTCTTGATGAAGTAAATTCTTCGGGGGCATGCGACAGTCCTCCCTTGCTCGGCACGAACAACAACGCCGACGGGCACAGCCGCTGGAACATCTGCGCGTCATGGCCCGCCCCGCTGACCATCCGCTTGGATCCGATGCCAAGCTCCTCGCATACCTTATCCAGTCGCTCCTTGAGCTTATCGTCCATCGGAGCCGGCTCCTCGCGGAACCACTCCTCGCACTCGAAGGTCAAACCGCGGGACTCCGCGGCATCTCGGAAAGCAGCCGGAAACCAGCCGCAGAAACGCTCGAGCTCCAGAGGATCCGAATGTCTGACGTCAACGGTAAAGCTCGCTTCGCCCGCCACCACGTTCGGCACGTTGGGCGACGCGAGCAGCCGGCCCACCGTCGCTACCAGCTGCGCGCCTCGCCGCAGCGCCTCGCCGCGCAGCAGCGACATCATCGCTCCCGCTCCTTCAAGCGCGTCGCGGCGCATGCGCATCGGCGTCGTTCCCGCATGGTTGGCCTCGCCGCCCAGCCTGACCAAGAATCGCCGCTGCCCGACGACGGCGTCGACCACGCCGACGGACAGACCTTCGCTCTCAAGCACGGAGCCCTGCTCGATGTGCAGCTCGACGAACGCGCCGATGTCCTCCCGGCGCGCGGCCTTCCCGCTCCCCGCCCCGAAGCCGCAGCTCCTCATCGCTTCCTCGAAGGTCACCCCGTCCGAATCGGCGAGCCCCCGGACGCCCTCGAAGCTCCTCTCGCCCGCGATGCTGCCGGAGCCCCAATACGCCATCGGGAAGCGGCTCCCTTCCTCCTCGCTCAGCGACACCGCCTCCAGCGTGCGGATCGGCGAGCCGTAGGTATCGCGCAGGTACTCCAGCGCGATGCACGCCGCGGCGATGCCGTACGCGCCGTCATACCGCCCGCCGCTAACGACCGTGTCGACATGGGACCCCGTCACGATTGGCGCCAGCTCCGGCTTCCGGCCCGCAAGCCGGCCGAACACGTTGCCGACCTCGTCGAACGACGCGTCCAGCCCCATCCCGGCAAGCTTGGCATGCAGCGCTTGCTGCGCTTCCAGCCACTGCGGCGAATAGAGCAGGCGCGTCACGCCCGCTCCCTCCGCCGAAAAAGCCGACAACCATTCCAGGAAGTCATCCACCTTCTCTTCCAGCCGTATGAGGAGCGCTTCCCGCTCGCTCTCCGTCATCCTCGTCCGCACTCCCATACGCCTCCGCTCCTCCTCGCCTAAGCTTTACGATATTTCAGCCATTCCCCCGCCATACCTCCCGCATGTCCGCTTGCCCGTTCATAGACGACGCGTCCCCGCGATAGCGTCGCTTGCACGGCGCACAACATCGTCTCGCCGATGTATGGGCTATGTTTATGTTTGTGATATAAGTGCTCCCTCTTGAGCTCATGCGCGGCGGCAAGGTCCACCAGCGCCAAATCGGCATCCGCCCCGATCCGAATCTCGCCCTTTCGGTTCAGCAGACCGAAACGTTTGGCCGGCTCGTAGCTAAGCATGCGGCTGATCTCCGTAAGCGGTATTCCGCGTTTCATGTGACCTTCCCCCACTAGCAGCGTCAGCGAGCTCTGCGCCCCCGCGATGCCGCCCCACGCCCCGGCAAAATGCTCCGCGTCCTTCATCTCCTCCGGACACGGAGAATGATCGGAAGCAATAACGTGGACAAGACCTTCGCGGACGGTCTCCCATAACTTCTCCTGCTCCGCCTCGCTCCGCAGCGGAGGCGCGCATTTGGCGGCGGCGCCCTTGCTAGCAAGCATTTCTTCCGTCAGAACGAGGTAATGGGGGCAGGTTTCCGCCGTTACGTCGACGCCTCTGCGCCGTGCCTCGGCGATCAGCCGGATGCCCGCCGCGCTGCTGACGTGCACGATATGAAGCGCGCAGCCCGTCTGCTCCGCATAGAAGAGCGCCCGGTGAATCGCCTCCAGCTCGGCGACGATCGGTCTCGAAGCGACAAAATCGGCGGCCGAAGCGCGGCCTTCCCGCATCGCCGCTTCCGCCAGCTTGGAGACGATCGGCTCGCTTTCGGCATGCAGCGCGAGCACCTTGCCCGTCCCCGCGATGATCTTCATCCCCTCCAGCAGCGTATAATCGTCCACCCGGGCAAAAGCATCCTCGCCCGGCCCCCCCGGTTCGGACATAAACGCCTTATACCCGATGACTCCCGCCTCGTGCAGGGGCACCAAATGCTCTAGCTTGCCCGGCACCAGTCCGCCCCACAACGCGTAATCGACATGGGAGCGGCCTTGCGCGGCCGCGAGCTTTTGGCGGAGAGCCGCCTCCGTAACCGTCGGAGGCACGCCGTTCAGCGGCATGTCGAGATAGGCGGTGACGCCCCCCGCCGCAAGCGCGGCCGAGCCCGTCTCGAACCCTTCCCAGTCGCCAAGCCCCGGTTCGTTCAAGTGTACATGGGCGTCGATCATGCCCGGCATGACGACGAGTCCCGCCGCGTCGATCTCCCTTTCTCCTTCCGGCAATCCCGCTTGGCCAAGCTGCGCGATGACCCCGTCCTTGATGCCGATATCCATGACGCGCACCTCGTCCCGGAGCACGACCGAGCCGTTCCGAATGACGATATTCATCGTATTGTCGCCTTCCATATCACCAGCCGCCTCCTGTACATGCTAACTTTACTCTCGCCGCCGTCTTCATGTTTCTACATCATAAGCGGTTGCTTCGTTCACTGTCATTGTGCAGGAGCACCAAAAATCGCAAGACGCGTTGAATACCGCGCACAACGGGATACGTCCTGGTTTCGCCGCGCCTCCATATGTTTGTCGCAATATTGCAGGGTGTAAATGACGCAAAGATCGACTACTTCCCAGACGGGACTGATGTTACCATGAGGGTAATGTCACAATTACAGATTAGGGAGATGACTTAACACCATGGGCAAAACCATTCGCATTGGCATTATCGGAAGCGGCGGCATCGCAGGCGGACATCTGAGGGCTTATCAGAATATGGAGGATGTAGAAATCGTGGGCGCGGCGGATGTCGTGCCGGGGAGAGCGGCTCAATTCCTATCGGCGGCGGGACTTGCGGAAGCGGTTGCTTTCGAGGATCACCGCAAGCTGCTCGAGCTTGATCTGGATGGCGTCAGCATCTGCACGCCCAACGTATCGCATTATCAGACCACGCTTGACTCGCTCCGCGCGGGCAAAAACGTGCTGCTAGAGAAGCCGATGTCCGTCACGCTGGACGAAGCGATCGAGATGACGCAGGCGTCGGCGGACACGGAACGCATGCTGACCGTCGGATTCCAGCCGCGCTATGATCCGAATATGAAGCTGATTCGCCAAGTGATACAAGAAGGCAAGCTCGGCAAGGTGTATTACGTGGAAGTCGGCGGCGGGCGCCGCAGGGGGATGCCGGGCGGCACTTTTATTCGCAAGGAGCTTGCCGGCGCGGGCGCAATGGCCGATATCGGCTGCTACTCGCTCGACTTCGCGCTCCAGGCGCTCGGTTATCCGAAGCCGCTGACGGTATCGGCGGTGACTTCGAACTATTTTGGCACCAACCCGGCCTATCATCCCGAAGCCAGCCGCTTCGACGTCGAGGACTTCGGCGCCGCCTTCATCCGTCTGGAGGGGGGCATCACGCTCCAGTTCAAAATATCGTGGGCCATGCACATGGATACGCTTGGCGCTTCCACTTTCCTCGGCACGGACGCGGGGCTTAAGGTCACGCCGGCGGGACAGGGCCCTTGGTCCGGCGTATGGGACGGACAGGTCGGCAGCATGACGCTGTACCACGATCTGCTGGGACAGCATACGCAGACGCCGCTTCCGCGCATCGAGCATAACCTGAACGTCTTCGAGGAGAAGGTGAAGGACTTCGTCCGCGCCTTGCGGGGTGGCGACGCCGCGCCGATCCCGGCTTCGGAGATTCTATACAATCAAGCCATCATCGACGGCATCCTCCGCTCCTCCGCGGCGGGTAAGGAAGTCACGATCGATTTGCCGTAGATTGCGGCGCGGGGCGAGGGCTTCGCGGGGGCGCACTAGTCGGCGCTAGGGCGAGGGCTTCGCAGGGGCGCACTAGTGCGCTAGGGCGAGTTCAGCGCGAGGCGGCGGCATTAACCGGCGTTCGCCAGAGCGGCGGCGCGGGGCGAGGACAGCAACCCGGCTCTCCCCCGGACGCAAAGCTAACGGACACCAATGCCGCTATTCGCACGATTTAGAGCTAATAAAAATTGTAACGGACATGGGAGACCTTATTGGCTCGGAAATGGCGACACTTCGTCGCTTTTCGGCCAAATAGAGTCTCTCATGTCCGTTGTTTTTCGGATTGATGCAATTTTATTGAATTAACGCCCAGCATGTCCGTTACATTTTTAAGAGCACCTCTCCATGCCTGCCGTTCCAAGGTGAAACGGCTGACGCCGTCTTTGGCGGCGCAGCGAGTTACATTCCGAGAAATATAGAGATAGTATGGCAACACGATATAATTTCATATATTTCAAGAAACTGCCTGATAGGATAAACCTCACAGCCACGTCCCCGCATTCGGGATCACGAGCCCGCCATAGACGAACGCCGCCACGATGACCAAGGCCGGGTGGATCTTGCGGATCTGCATCGCCCAGAAGGCGACCGCCGCGATGATGAGCGACTGAAGCCAGCCGATGGATTCGATAGCGCTCTCCCCCATCTGCCAGGTGAGGAGCAGCATCATGATGGCGATGACGGGCTGCACCAGCAGCGTCATGCCTTTGACGACGGGGGACTGGCGGTGCTTCTGCAGCACGTTCAGCAGCACGATGAGCGCGATGGCCGACGGGACGATCGTCGCCGAAAGCGCGACAACCGCGCCGAACCAGCCGCCGACGTCAAAGCCGACGAACGCCGCGATCTTCGTCGCGATCGGACCGGGCAGCGCATTGCCAAGCGCAAGGATGTTGGAGAACTCCTCCGGCGTGGACCATGCGTGATTGGTTACGACTTCCCGGTACATAAGCGGAATCGAGGCCGGGCCGCCGCCGTAACCGAGCACGTTCGCCACGAAAAAGCCGATGATAAGCTGCAGCCACTCAGTCCATTCCACGCGTCACGCCCCCTTTCTCCTGCTGCTTGAATCTCGCGTCCTGCTCCCGCTTCTGTTGCCGTTCTTCCTTACGTTTCTTCCATGCCGCCGAGGTTCGCAAATGGAACGCCCCATAACCGAGAAACGCGACGATGACGATGGCGGGATGCAGCTGCACCAGTTGAAGCAGTCCGAACGCCAACGCGAAGAAGGCGATTCCCGCATAGATGCCAAGCCCCTTGACCGCGCGCTCCCCGAACTCGTACGCCATAACGCCCAGCATAACCGCGATCACGGGAATGACCGCGCCGATCATGCCTTGGATGATGGCAGAGCCGCTGAACCATTGAACGGCGGACAGCAGCGCGATCATC